>DAOVOB010000114.1 GCA_030629925.1 Fidelibacterota bacterium | reverse complement strand
TAAGAAAGCGATTCGTGCTTTTTCAATTTTGTTAAGTGCAATAAGAATATATCCTTGATGGGTGAACACATCGGCACTTACATCCGAATACTCAAAAGCTTTTTTGATCCATTTCAATGCTTGATTATATTTATTTTGCCGATACAACACCCATGCTTTGGTATCGCAGTACGCGGCGCTTTTTTCTTGTTTTAAAGCCTTGTTTACCATATTCATTGCTCTTCCCAAGTCCATATTTAAACAAGCCAATGCGTAGGCATAATTATTTAACACGCTTACATTCTCTGGTAGGACGATCAATAAATCTTTATATGTTTGATCTGCCTTTTCCGCCTCGTTCATTTCAACGTAAATATTTGCCAGATCCTCCCGGGCATTTAAATTCGTTGAGTCTACAGAGATAACGTTTAGTAATAGTTGCTCGGCTTTTTCGTAGTCACCCCATTGCGCACTGATCATTGCCTTCATGTGTAGCCATCGTGCACTTGGACCTCTTTTTTCAATAGCGAGATCAGCAACCGTTTCCGCTTCTTCAAGATAACCTTTTTCCCAGAACCACAATCCGTAATATAGATATAGATCAACACCGGGATCTGGGAATCCATCGGCCCGCTTAAAATAGAACCACACTTTTCCCACATCATTGCGTGACATGGCAGAAACACCCTGGAAATATGATATTAAAGCATCCTCTTGCCAGCGATCTTTAATGCGATCCAACAACTTGTCTCCCGCTTCATAATTTTCGAGCCGGAACTGGTAGTCAATATAAAGGAAATACGGGGATAATGATTCAGGATCTTGATCCAACCAAAATTCCAACGCACTTAACATGCCTTCAATATTATTGCTCTCAAAAAGTGCTCGGACCCAAAACTCATAAAGTTCGTTATTTGGTGGGATATTCCTCGCAACTTGTTCAAGATATGGAGCCGCATCCGCTATGCGATCATCCTCAAGCATGATCTCAGCGGCATAAATATATGACCACGGATAATTAGGGCTAAGGTCTATCAGTTTGCCTAAAATTGTTAACGCATTTTCGTGCTGTCCAACACCGCGGTAGCACTCTGCCAGACGTTGAAGATAATCTGAATTATTCGGTTTATTTTCTAGTTCATTTACAAGAATTGGAATTGCTTTTTCATATTGCAATTCTTTCATATAGAGATCCATTACATTGAATTGTGCTGTAGCGTCGGAAGGATCTAATTTTAGCGATTTTTCAAAATAGTTCGTTGCCTGCTTATGCTTACCCAATAAGCGATAACTTTCTCCGATCGCATTTAAGATCGTTGTGGTTGTATCGTATTCCAAAGCCTTGCGATATTCCAAATTTGCATAAGAATAATTTCCGCTTGATCGGTATATTTCGCCATACATAAAATGGGTTATCCCGGATGTGGGATAATGTTCGAGCATTTTTTTCTCGGGACTGTCCGTTACCAACTCCTGCGAACCACAGGAAAGCAATAATAACAGTACAAATAATCCAAATATGGTTGATCTCATATGCATCTTCTTATAATAAGGAATTATTGAGAGTAATTCATTAAAAAAGGTGGATAAGTCGTAAAACGTGAGACGTAGAAGATATAATTATATTCGAAATAGCGCTTCAAGTAAAAACACCCCGATAAATCGAGGTGTTTGAAACTTGAAAAAGGTTTATATCTTAACCGAGATAATCCTTTTTGTTACATCCGCAGATACCAACGACTTTTTGTTTATATTTTACATTGCCGTCTGTATTTTTTACGTTTGCATAATGTTTAACATAAGAGATCTGCTGTCCGCATATAGAACAGGTTGTTCCTGTCTTTTCACGGTGGGCGATCTTTGCTCCGAATGTTTGAGGTCTGGCCATTTTTTCTCCTTCGTCCTTTTAATTGCGGCGAAATATAAGGAATTATTGTTCAATTCCAAATTATTTATTCGTTTACCATCATGATTTGCTTGTTGTAATTCGGTGTTTCTACCTTATTTGTGTCCGGACGATTGCCTTCATTGGCCGTACTAACCAGAGTTGGTCGTGCGTTTACCGCGGCGGCGGCGGGCATTGTCATGGACTTATTGGGCTCCACACTGCGAATCTCTGCAGAGGGAATGGAACCCGGAGAGTTTGGTATAACTACCGAAGTATAAACGAATATCGATGTCGCAACAAGAAGCATCACGGCGGCTATCACCGAAATTGGCCGTGAATAATCTTGGAACATCCGAATAAAACGGCTTTCTTTCTGCTCTTTTGTCTGGTTGATGCGGTCCATAAGCCTGGACTCAAAATCGGGACGTGTTTCACGACATGGCAGAGAACTGAGTTCGCTCAAAATGCTTTTCAAATCACCAAGCTTCTCTTTGCATCTTGGGCACACACTAATATGTTCGTTTGCTTCTTGTCGTAATTTAACGTTCAGGTTTGCATCGATATAATCAGAAATGATTCTATCAAAACTATAACAATCCATCTATATGCGTTACCTCCTGCATTTTTTTAAACACCACTTTAAAAATCATCAGTTTCTGAAATGTTTCAATTTAATTATTGTTCCTTTAATTCTTTCAACAATTTTTGCAGTCTTAATCGACCGCGATTGATCCGGCTTTTTACCGTACCAATTGAAATACCAAGGATCTGGCTTATTTCTTCATATGACAACTGTTGTACTTCCCGTAAGATGATCACGGTTTTAAATTGGTCCGGCAATGTATCTATAGCTTGCTGGATCTGTTTTTCGCCATAATTAGATGTAGTTTCTTTTGCCGGATCATAATCAACGGAGGGGATTTCGTATTCCTTATCATCATAACCCATGCTATGTATAGAGATTACACGACGTCGTTTTAATCGACGTAATTCGGATTTTGCCAGATTGGCCGCAATGGTAAATATCCAGGTGCTGAATTTTGCAATCTCGCGGTACATATGCGCGCTGGTGTATAATTTCATCAGCGTATCCTGAACAACATCCTCGGATTGTTCAAATGAATTAAGATACCTATACACAAAATTCAACAAACGGTCTTTGTATCGCTTTACCAACTCAATGTAGGCGCGTTCGTCGCCATCTTGAAAACGTTTTACCAGTTCTTCGTCGGTATATTTAATTTTTTCTCTTTCCATATCAGGCTAATATTCCTTCAAGGGTGATCATAAAATTGCTTATTGGATCGCAAGAGCTTGTTTTTACCCGGCGGTCCGCTTCAACCAAAACATTAACAGCTTTTCTTAATTGAGTCAAGGTAAAACGCGAAGCTATGAATTTTAATTGTTCCAATTGTTTCGGGCGATAAACTCTAACTTGTTTTGAAAGATCGGGAGAATTGATCAATCTCTGGTCTTTTAATAAGATCAATTTCCAAATATACTGGTACATGGCAATAATGAGATACACATCACTCATGCCATTTTCAATAAGATTTTTGCATATCGCCACGGCTGAACTTTTATTTCGTTGACCAATTGCCTCAAGCATTTGGTCAATACTATGCGTTTTAGAATAGCCGCTTACTTTGCGAATATCATCACGGGTAATTGCATGATCTTCGGGTAAATAAATATGTACCTTGTCAATTTCGTTGCTAAGCTTGCCCATGTCTGAGCCCACATAACGGATCAATTCATTGATCGCGCTAAGGTCAATTACTCTGTTCAGCTTGGCAGTATATTGCCTTATCCAACCCGGTATCTCGCTTTCAAACGGTGAATTTGTCATCATGACTGTAGCACTAGCTTGAATGCGTTTATAAAACGCGTTTCGACCGTCAATTTCTTCTGCCGTCAAAATCAATACATTTGACGCTTCCGCTTGCTTAAGGTAATTATTCATTATTTTGCGTGCCGAGGGCAAAAGACCCTTGACATTATTGATGACAGAACAACGGGTAGATTGAAAAAGCGAGGTGCCAAATAGAACATTTTGAAGTTCATTGGCGTCCAGTTCCGCGGCATTGAAATAACTATAATCGTAAGAGATACCCTTTTCACCCATGCTTTTCCGAATACTTTGTACGGCTGTATCTCTTAAATAATAATCGTTTCCATACAGAAAATAGACAGGCTTAAGCTTGCCACTCCGTATTGTTGCTATTTCATGTTCATAGTCGCTAAGCCAACTCATAATCTATCCAAAAATAATTGCTAAAAAACCCAAAGCAAGGCAGTAAAAACCAAATATATAGAGCCGTCCTTTAATGATAGCACGTAATAGCCACTTTACTGCGAAGTAACCAAATAAAAATGCAGTCACTGTCCCGATGATAATTCCCGACCATACGAAGCCTTCTGCGGCAAAAGCATCTTTTGCCTTCATGATCGTGGCAGCAAAAATCAGGGGGAGCGCCATTAAAAAGGAGAATTTGGCTACTTTTTCACGAGGCATACCAAGAAACATGCCGACTGAAACAGTTGAACCTGAGCGGGAGATACCCGGAATAATTGCGATCGCCTGTACAACCCCCATTAAAAAGGCTCGCCATCCCTTTAAAGGTCGGCGCTCATTTTGAGCCCATTGAGTAAGAAAAAGCACCGTGCCGGTTACCAATAAAGCAACGCCTACCAGCACAATATTATCAAACATACCATCAATCTGTTTTTCAAAGAGCAGCCCTACAATACCTGCAGGTATCATGGAAAGAGCAATATAAACACCCATGGCAAAGTCTTCATTTGCTTTCATGACAGTAGGATATTTCCAAACTTTCCAAAAATTACCAAAAACTGCAATAAGTATCTTGACAATGTCTTTCCAAAAGATCACCAAAACAGAGAGAAAAGTGCCAAAATGTAGGAAAACCTCAAGCGTTACGCCCGGTGACTCTATACCAAGCAAATATTCTGCCAAAGCAAGGTGCCCAGAGGAGCTTACGGGTAGAAACTCGGTTAATCCCTGAATAATGGCAAGAATGATGATTTTTAAATATTCCAATTTTTACCCTTTAAAAAAAACCGAACGGGCTCTTAACGTTCGGTAAAACGTTCGCTAAAGGCGCCTGTCCTGCGTTAACACGATTTTCAATAGCCTTTAACAAAACGATATACTTATAAATACTTCC
>DAOVOB010000209.1 GCA_030629925.1 Fidelibacterota bacterium | reverse complement strand
TTTTTGTTCATAATGGGGTGAAAATACATTCACGATGCGCTTTTTAAGATCGGATGGATCAAGAATAAAGATCTCATTATCATTTGAAAATAATTGAAAACGCAAATTCGGGTAACCGAGTGCAAAACGACGAACTATATCAATAATATGACGATATTCCGTATTGGGCGATTTGAGGAATTTTCGACGGGCGGGTATATTGTAAAATAAGCGCCGGACCGTGATGTGCGTGCCCTGTTTCATCGGCACAGGTTCAACGCTTTGGATCTCTCCCCCGTTGATGAGAAGTCGGCGACCTTCGGTGCTGCCTTTTTGACAAGTCTGTGCATCCGTCATGGAGACTGATGCAATACTGGGAAGCGCTTCACCGCGGAAACCGAGGGTGCGAATATTTTCCAGATCGTCAAGTTGGGTGATCTTGCTGGTCGCGTGCTGTTCAAAAGCCAGGAGCAGATCATCTTCGCTCATGCCCTCACCGTTATCTACTACTCGGATTACATCCTTACCACCGTTCTCGATGGAGATCAGAATATCCGTCGCACCGGCATCAATGGCGTTTTCCATTAATTCCTTTACGACTGATGCAGGGCGCTGGACGACCTCTCCTGCGGCGATCTTATTGGCAAGCTGTTCGGATAATATACGGATTTTGGACAAATTTTCTCCTGAATTTAGACTGTAAATTATCATTAATCCTTGGATTTAAAAAGGAAAATATTATCAATCCAAAGCTATCCTGTCATCCTGAACGAAGTGCCGTGCCGGTCGAAGCTCTACTGAGCATAGGATGGGAGATCTCTGTGAGTGATAATTGACAATTGACGATTGACAAAGGACAATTCAATTAATAATGAACAATTAAGAATATAGCATGCCTGTCATCTTGAGCGGAGTCACGAAGTTTCGTGACGCAGTCGAAAGATCTATTCATGATTCGGAATAATAATTAAAGCGTGTTCAACCCCTTTCGGGGTTGGGAGAAAATAGGGGAAGTGTGCCTATACTGTTATTAAATCCCTTCGGGATTTCTATAAAAGACCTGCCAGCTCGAATGTTTGAAAAACATGTGCTGGCTGGTCGAAATTATGGATATATACCTTCGACCATCCGGCAGACCGGCTAAACCGGCACCAGCCGGAAGGTCTAAAAGAATCCTGAAAGGGTTCAATAACAGTATAGGCGCCTTTTTCCAACCATCACAACCCCGAAAGGGGTTGAATTAACATTTACATATCATAATAAGATTGTGATTATTGTCAATTATTCTTTGTTTCTACAATAATATTCCTTAATATTTATCCCTTTAGAGTGGTATTTAATATATTATCGTCATTTTGATGAGGTGAAAAATGGCAGTGGAAGAAAACATTATGGGATTGGGACAATTGGAGAAGCGAAAGGCTTCTATCCGGAGTTCCAAGCGTATCGTGCTGAAATTGGGCACGAAGGTGTTGTTGTCCCATTATCAAAGCGGCGGTAAAAACGAAGAGATCCTCAAGCTTATCGATGATATCGCAGCTTATCAGAAAAAAGGATATGAATTTGCCATTATTACATCCGGAGCCGTAGGTTTTGGCATGGATATGCTTGGCATTAAAGCTCGTCCCAATGACCTGAAGAAAAAACAGGCACTGGCCTCCATAGGGCAAGCCCTGCTCATGCAGAAATGGAACAAATTATTTGCTTCACGCGGACTGAATACCGGTCAGATATTGGTGACCTACGATATTATCGAAAACCGCAAGCGTTTCCTGCACACCCGCGATTGCCTGCTCTCCCTTTTCCGCTACGGTGCCATTCCTATTATTAACGAGAACGATTCTGTGGCCGTCGATGAACTGAAATTCGGTGACAACGATAATCTCTCCGCGCTGGTCTCTTCTCTGATCGATGCGGATCTATTGATCCTATATACGGATACTGACGGTCTCTTTACCGCCAATCCTCACAAAAACGATAATGCCAAACGCATTAGCTTTCTTGATAAAATAGACAATAAAACCTTCGAGTTGATCGATGACAAAATAAACGCTTTCTCATTGGGTGGAATGACCTCCAAACTGCAGGCGGCTTTACGTTCGACGCAGGGCGGTGCAAATGTGATCATCACCAACGGATTTACCCCGAATCTCAAAGCCATTCTTAAGGGTGAGGATATCGGGACCTATATCAAAGCCGATCAAAAATTCCAGAGCAAGCGTAAACGCTGGATCTTTTTTAATCATCGCATCAAGGGCAAGATCTATGTGGATGCCGGTGCCGAAAAAGCGCTGGTCACCGGAAACAAGAGTCTGCTCCCCGGGGGCGTTGTTCATGCCGAAGGCGCTTTTCAGGAAGGATCCATTGTGGGCATTTATAATCAAGAACATCAGATGATCGCCAAGGGCATCAGCTATTACAATTCTTGGGATGTCGAGCGCATCAAGGGTCTGCGCACCGCGAATATCAACAAATCAGACGTAAAACGTTATTACGATGAGATCGTGCATCGCGACAATATGATCATCATGGATAAAGATTAAAGAATAAAGTAAAAAGATTAAAGATTGAAATAGATGTAGGGGCGACTCTAGAGTCGCCCGTGAAATGGGAGGCTCTAGAGCCTCCCGTACATTCACAATAAAATATATGCAGAATACAACGGAGATATTATGGTACGAGAACTTGCACAAAAAACACATGCCGCCTATCAGGCATTTTTAAAAACGGGAACGAGCGACAAAAAGAACGCTATTTTGGTCTCGGTTGCCAAAGGCATAGAAGCTGCCCGTGAAGATCTGAAGCACAGCAATCAAAAAGACCTGAACATTGGCAGAGAAAAACATCTGACCGCTGCATTTTTAGATCGACTGGCATTGAACGATGCCCGTATTGACGGCATGATCCAATCCTGTCTGGAATTGATCGACCTGCCCGATCCCGTGGGCGAAGTTTATGAATCGTCGCTTCGGCCGGAAGGATTTACCGTTTCAAGAATGCGCGTACCCATCGGGGTGATCGGCATTATTTATGAAGCCCGTCCCAATGTAACCATTGAAGCCGCGACCCTGTGCATGAAATCCGGGAACGCCGTGATCCTTCGTGGTGGTTCGAATGCTTACCATTCCAATTTGGCTTTGGTGAAAGTTCTGCAGGAAGCACTCAAGGAAAATGACATCGATGAGAATCTTATTTCCTATCTTGCCACGACGGATCGCAAGGCTGTGGATGAATTGTTACAGCAAGATGATCTTATTCATTTAATT
>DAOVOB010000196.1 GCA_030629925.1 Fidelibacterota bacterium | reverse complement strand
CATGGCGAGCTTCTTTTTCGCATGAATTGGAATATTTGCCTCTACGCATGAATATTGATTTTCGTTGGTATGGTGATGATTGGAATCCCACTTCATTCTATGATGTGGAAAGCGGCGATTTTGTCTTTGATACGGCCGCTCGATATTTTGCTGAGAAATTTACACTGGGGTTTTATATTAAAGCCGGTGAGAATCTTCGCATTATGACCGGTATAGATCTTGCACGCCTAAACCTTGCAAGTAATGCCTTCGGTTTGGATACTATTCTCAGTGGTATCTCACTTGGCGGACAATACAAAATAAATCAGCTTGAGATCAGCCTTGGTCTTTACCACTATGCTAATTTTACCACAATGACCGCTTTGGGTATATCGTATACTGGGAAGTAAGGAATAACGAGAAACGAGTAACGCAGGCGTCACGAGTTACAAGCCTACGCTCATTCGAGCTTCTGCCCGCAGGCAAGTTACAAGTCTCGCATGAATTATCTTGTCAAAATATCTTGACTAAACCAAAATCATATCGTATAATACACGGCTTTGATATGATTGTTTTAGGAGTAAAAAAATGAAAAGTGGAATTCATCCCAAATACGACGAAGTAACTGTTACCTGCGCATGCGGCAACAGCTTTAAAACACGTAGCACCGCCGGTAATTTGAAAGTCGAAATTTGCTCAGCTTGCCATCCTTTCTTTACGGGTAAACAAAAGTTTCTCGATACGGCTGGCCGAATTGAAAAATTCAACAAAAAATACGGCATTAAAAAAGACCAGTAGCTTTTTTATGGTTAAAATATTGAAATCATCCCGTATTCCGGGATGATTTTTGTTTATCTAAAAAGTTTTTATGGGGAAATACAATGACTAATAAAACTGAAGAAAAAAAGACTATCCTCGTCGGTGGCCAAGCCGTGATGGAGGGTGTCATGATGCGTACACCTAAAGCATATGCTACGGCAGTCCGCAATCCCGAAGGTGAGATCATTACCGAACGCAAGGAATTCACCTCACTGGCAAAGAAAAAGAAATTTTACGGGTGGCAAATCGTTCGCGGCGTTGTTTCCATGGTTGAATCCATGAAGATCGGTATGGAAACCCTGAACTTCTCCGCTGACATTGCTTATCCTGAAGAAAGTAAGAAAGAAGCCAGCTTCTGGTCAAAGGTCGGCGGCTTATTAAGTACTCTTTTTGCCATTGCTCTAGCTGTGGTTATGTTCCTGATCGGACCCATGTGGATCACTGAGAAATTATTCGGTTTACAAGACAGCGCAGGCTGGTTTAATGTAAGTGCCGGTGCATTTCGTATTATCTTTTTTCTGCTCTACCTCGTCATCATTTCCCAAATGAAAGATATCAAACGTCTCTTTGGCTATCATGGTGCCGAGCACAAGACGATCTATGCCTTTGAAAAAGGGGAAGAACTGACCGCAGAGAATATTAAAAAACATTCACGTTTTCATCCTCGTTGCGGGACCTCATTCTTATTTATTTCTATGATCAATGTGATTATTATTTATGCTATCGTTGACGCGTTGGTTATGCATCTTTTCCAGACCACACTGACCATTCAAATGCGTCTCTTATATCATATTCCCCTAATTCCAATTGTCATGGGCGTCGGTTATGAGATCCTGAAATTTTCCAGCAAGAATCTTGACAAAAAGCTCATCGCATGGATGGTAAAACCGGGTTTATGGTTACAGCGTATTACGACCAAAGAACCCGATGACAGCATGATCGAATGTGCCGTAACCGCATTGAAAACAGGTTTCGGAGATGAATGGGAAAAATTCGAAGGCGGTCAATTCATTGCTGAAGCAATGGAATAATCCTGGGAGTATAAAATGTTAGATAAACTTGAACAAATAAAAGAGCGCTACGATTTGGTGATTGCTGAATTATCAGATCCAACAGCTTTTGCGGATCAAAAGAAATTTAAAACTCTATCTCAAGAACGCAAACATCTTGAACCGATCATGGATATCCATAAAGAATATGCCGCATTATTAGCACATATAAGCGATGATGAAGAAGTGCTTCGCGGTAATGACGATGAACTGAAAGAATTGGTCAAAGAAGAATTAGACGATTTGAAAGAACAGCGGGAAAAAATGGAAGAAGCCATTAAATTCTTGCTTATTCCTGCGGATCCGAATGATGATAAAAATACAATTGTGGAAGTTCGCTCCGGAACAGGCGGTGATGAAGCTGCCTTGTTTGCGCATGATCTATACCGCATGTATGTGCGTTTTGCCGAACGCCAGAATTGGAAGATCGAAGAATTAAGCTCATCCTTTATCGGACTGGGCGGCATTAAAGAAATGTCATTTTCGATCAAAGGTGAAGGTGCCTACGGTAAACTGAAATATGAATCCGGTGTGCATCGTGTACAACGTGTTCCCGCCACTGAAAGCTCCGGTCGTATCCATACTTCGGCAGCAACTGTTGCAGTTCTTCCTGAAGCTGAAAAAATTGATGTTGAGATCGCCGAATCAGATCTTCGCATTGATACCTACCGTGCAAGCGGTGCGGGTGGACAACATGTAAACAAAACCGACTCGGCTATTCGTATTACACATATCCCAAGTGGGGTTGTTGTGGCGTGTCAGGACGAACGCTCACAGCATAAAAATAAAGAAAAAGCACTGAAGATCCTTTACAGTCGTTTATTGCAACACAGTATTGATGAACAAAATGCCAAGGTTGCCGCAGAACGGCGTTCACAGGTCTCGACCGGTGACCGTTCAGCCAAGATCCGTACTTATAATTATCCCCAAATGCGAATCACCGATCATCGTATAAATTTTACAACTCACCAGTTACAGGCTGTTATGGATGGCGATCTTTTTGAACTCATCGAACAGCTGAAACTGGCCGATAATGTCGAAAAACTAAAGAATATCTAAAGCTATGGCCGGATCCAAAACATGGACCGTTATGAGCATCATGAACTGGTCCGCAAATTACCTTGAAGAAAAAGGCATAGACGAAAGTAAAACTATCGTCGAATGGCTTTTATGTGAAACGCTTTCCTGTTCACGTATGGATCTCTATTTAAAATTTGACCGACCGATGAGTGAAGCCGAATTGGCTGTATTCCGTCCAATGTTATTGAAATGCGCCGCAAATCAACCGGTACAACAAGTCGTAGGCAATTGCGAGTTTTATGGCCTAAAACTTGCTGTGAATGAGCATGTACTTATCCCACGTCCCGAAACGGAACGACTGGTTGAAGAAACTATTAAATTAGCCCCCTCCCTCTTGGAGAAGATCAAGCCCAAAGAGATCGTCCGCAAGGAAAAATCCGATGATGGTGAAGAGGTTAAAGGAACCAACATTACGTTACCCCAGGAATTGAATATTCTTGATATCGGATCGGGCTCCGGCTGTATTGCCATTGCCCTGGCTATGCACATTCCACAGGCAAAGATCACCGCTATTGAAAAATCCGAAAAAGCTG
>DAOVOB010000178.1 GCA_030629925.1 Fidelibacterota bacterium | reverse complement strand
TATCAATTCCACTCCAGCAGTTTGAATTAATTCATAATCAACGATCACCCTTTTATTTGCAGGGTTCGGATGTATGCTAATCAAGTCTGATGTTTCCGGAGCAGGCTGTTGTAATGAGAATTTGCCTTTTTTTACCAGAGCCTTAATACAGAAGTTTGCTGTTGTATTTACCGTTTGCAGATCAGCCCAAGTTCCCCCTGTGTTGAAAATGCTTTCATTGGGAGCAGCTGTGGAGGGTACTGTGGTTAAAGCAGACACAGTTTGTCTGTATAAAGGTGGGATCTCAAGCAAAACAGGGATCTCAGATGTCCGATCGTAAGCTTGCCCACCCTTATCCACATAGAGATAGACAAAAAAAGAATCGCTTTCCATGAGAACAGCTTTTTCATCAAGATCAATGGTATGAAAACCCGCATGATCTATAAATCCATTCTGAGAAATCCTAAAACTACCTCTTTGCAAACTTTCCCTATCTCTGAACACACCGATCGTATAGGTAACCGAATCGGCAGCAGTAAAAAAGCTGACAGCAACCAAGGTGTCGCGGGATTCAGCGACAAATATGTTCGCAGCTTCCCGAACATCCAATGTATCACGCCAGCCATGATAATCATGATAATAAATACTGTCGTATTTCATTATTTCCACTTCCTGAAAAGAAACACATCCCATCTCAGGATTCCGTCCGGCATGTTTGTCATAATAGGATATCCAAAAATACCCATAACCTCCCCAAGCTGTGCCCCAGTCAGTCCCCCAACTGTTCTTACACAACCAGGCCCCCGGATTAGGGGCTGCTGTTGTTAAGGTATCATCCCAGCCGACGATAGCAATAGAATGATTCGGCTCATTTGGATCTGATGGCGGTTGGTAAAAACTTCCATTTGTTGAATCATCAAGGAAAAGATTTGTAGCGAACATACAAGTACCAACTGCACCATGATCCATGATCTTTTGTTTTATTAGATCAATATTTGAAAGATCGTCTTTCAACTGGTACCACTCAATAGTTCGAGGATAATAATAAGTATAAGAAGTATCTTGTCTGGGCGAGGCAGATTTGTAAGTCGAAGCATCGTCATTCAGAACAGCTCCATCGCCACGGGAGAAGTATGCACTGGCAACCCGGTAATCACCTCCCATATGGACGGCAAGTCCTTCCGGGGGATAATACCCAAGATCCTGATTGAAAAATAAATTGAAACCATTCCACCAGTCAAGATGGTACTCTGCCAGATCGGGACCATAAAATGCATCTACGAAATCCCATGTACCGGTTCTCATGAGATTGCTTTCCATTGAAGCCATTGTTCCATGGGCCCAGCAGGTTCCTCCCTGTTGAGATTTAACTAAACTAACATAACTTATTCCATCAACATTTCTCAGGTCAAAACGGCTTGGTAGGGTATCTGCCAAGATTCCCGTTGCAAAAGCGAGTAGTATCACTGCTAAATGTCTGTATTTACTAAACATTTTATTCACTTGGTTTCATGCGATTTTCATATTAAAATAATAACCGAATTTGGAGGATAAAAAAAGGGAAATTATGCGACAAATTAGCGACAAGACAACAGAACAACAGAATCAGGCCAGCAAATACATCGACCAAATGAGTACATCTGAAATACTCGTTACGATGAACGAAGAGGATAAAACAGTTCCTCATGCCGTAGCAAAAGCTATTCCTGAGATCGAAAAGTTTGTTAATGCCGTTGTTGCTTCCATGAAAAAAGGTGGAAGTCTATATTATGTCGGCGCCGGTACCAGTGGTCGTCTAGGTGTTCTTGACGCCTCAGAGATCCCTCCTACTTATTCAGCACCTCCCGAACTTGTACAAGGCATCATGTGTGGTGGATTAACAGCATTAGTCACCGCCGTTGAGGGTGCCGAAGATGATTTTGACGCCGGCTACAAGGTTGTAGATGAACGTGGCATTACTGAAAATGACTGTTTATTGGGTATTACTACCAGTGGTATGGCTGACTATGTTCATGCCGCCTTAAAACGCACCAAAGAGATCGGTGGCACAACCGGACTTTTAGTTTGTAATGAATTTGAAAAAACCTCTGATATTGATGTTCTCATTAAAGCTATTGTCGGTCCTGAGATTGTTACCGGTTCAACACGCATGAAGGCTGGAACAGCAACTAAGCTGATCGTTAACATGATCACCACAGCATCCATGATTAAAATGAACAAAACCTACGGTAACCTGATGATCGATCTCATGACGAATAATAAGAAGCTCTGGGACCGGGGTGCACGTATCATCCGTCATTGCACAGATACCGATTACGATAACGGTATGGCAAAACTAAAAGAAGCAGAGGGCAGTGTCAAAACGGCATTGGTTATGGTTTTACTTGACGTGGATGCCGAAACCGCACGCAAACGCCTGTCAGCACATGATGGTGCTTTAAGAAAAGTGCTGGACGAAGAAGGAAAAAGCCTTCACCTGTAAATCAATTGACAGTTGACCATCCTACGCCTAGGCTACGGATGGCAGGCAATTGAAAAAGGACATTTGAAAAGAAATATTTTGTGATTAATATGTATTGCCACGGCATTTATGCCGTGGTTTTTTAATTCTAAGTATATCAGGGTTTTAACCCCATTTAACTAACAGTGCTTTTTTTATTATCGGCTTTTTTATTTTTTTGTGTTTTCCCGGCAGACGTTTGTTGGTCAATTGAATCTCCTTTTGTGCGGACACTCGGGTCCGTATCTACGCACATTTCTTTTTTATCTCCCCGTTTTAAAATTGTCCTTTGTCCTTTGTCAATTGTCAATTATTTTATATACTTTCCCCTTAACAGGAGACACTCATGAAATTACAGCGACCTTACACTATCAGACTATACGAATGCACTTCCAACGGCAAACTCGATTTTTCATTTCTATTGAATTATTTTATGGAAACAGCGGCAGTTCATACTATAGATCTGAATATCACAGTTCCTGAATTACTCAAGCGAGGATTTACATGGATGCTGTCACGTTATCACATCATCATTGATCACTATCCGGTTTACGCGGATACGGTCAATATCAATACATGGGTGGCCGACCATAAAGGATTCTTTTCAATCCGGGAATACTCTGCACATGGAATGAATGACGAGATCATCGCAAAGATGACAAGTTCCTGGGTGCTTTATGATGTTAAAGAAAAAAAGATCGTAAATGTGGATGAAAATGTCACTTTACAAAATATCATACCGGAACGCGCGATCAATGATTCCTTTCCTACCTTGCCTCTGCCTGAACATACGGATCATCACATGGAATTCCATGTGAGAAAACATGACATTGATATCAATAAACATGTCACCAACCGGGTTACCGCCGAATGGGCGCTGGAAACGCTTCCTTTTGAGATCACCAAGACGCATGAACTCGCCGAATTGGAGATCACCTTCAAAGGCCAAGCTTTTTATGGTGATACGATCGATTCTATCTGCCAAATTATCCCAAATGAGGAACAATTCATCGGAATTCATCATATTATTAACAATAGAAGCGGACAAAGTATAGCTCGTATACGCTCCCAATGGAAAAAAGGAATGGCTGGAATTTTCTAAGTCCCCATCTCCCAATTTACTTTGACTATTCATCGCATTTGAGTATATTATATAACTATCTGGAGGCCTACAAATGAAAACAACTAATAAGCTTTTGATCGCCGGCATAGTGCTGACCGGTTTGGGCGTTGTGAGCAAATATC
>DAOVOB010000183.1 GCA_030629925.1 Fidelibacterota bacterium | reverse complement strand
ACAACCAACGCTCGGAAGAGCGGGAGTTGCACCATATTATTGTGGGATTGCCAGAATCCCAGCTGATAAGGATGTTGACTCCCGCTTTTTATTTTATAACGAGAAACTCGTAACGCGTGACGCGAAGCTATAAACTAACCTTTAATATTTCCTATTGTAAATCAATAAAATTATGGATAGCTATCCAGCTTGCAAAAAGCATCGATTTTTTTATATACTTGCAAATTGAATTAAATATTCTTCTGCCTACTGACTTCAGTATACTTCGAGTTACGAGTTACGAGTCACGCTTCACGATCTCAAAATCTGCCTGGCCACGTTTGATATCCACTTTAACAACTCGAACTTTCAACTTATCACCCATCCGATAACTCTTCTTGTTACGAAGACCGCTCAATTGATGATGGCGTTTATCGTAATCCCAGATATCTGAGCCCAGACTTTCTTTTCGCACAAATCCTTCAACAAAGACATCTTCCAATTCCACCCAAAATCCATGGGAAGCTACGCCGGAAATAACACCGGTAAAAATATCACCAAGGTGATTAGTAATATATCGCATTTGTTTGATCTTATGGTATTCTCGTTCAGCTTGGAGTGCACGCAATTCAGCTGCAGAAGATGCTTTGGCGATATATTTTAAGCGTTTCTTCAATTCAGCATCTATAGTTGGTGTCTTTAAATACAATTTAAGTAAGCGATGGACCATCAGATCGGGATAACGACGGATAGGAGAAGTGAAATGAGTATAATCTTCAAAAGCTAAGCCAAAGTGACCTACAGGTTTTACACTGTATTTTGCTTTAGTCATGGTTCGTAAAGCTAAGCGCGTTATGTATGAACTATCGTTTTGCTTCATGACTTTTTCAAGTGTCTTCTGGAATTTCTTTGAGGTGATGGGAAGTCCAAAAAAGGATATATTCACGCCAAAAGCATCCATTAGAGCAAACCATTCATAAATATTGTCAGCTTCCGGGATATCATGAATGCGATAAATAAAGGGGACCGATGTACCGCGAGTGCGGGCAAATTTTGCTACAGATTGATTGGCAAGCAGCATGAATTCTTCAACAATATGGTGACTCCACATCCGATCTCTGAGACGAATACTTGATGGAACACCTTTATCGTTCAATTCATATACCGGTTCAGGAAGATCAAAATCAATACTTCCTTCATCTTTTCTTTTTTTCTTCAGGATCTTTGCTAAGGTACTCATCTGATGCAATTCAGTATAAAACACTCCCTCTTTGGCATCTAGAATATCTTGCACATTTCGATAAGTGAATCTCTGTTTACTATGTATTACTGACGGAAATATCTCATATTCTAAGCATTTGCCCTCAGGTGATACTTTCATCATGGCTGTCATAGCCAATCGATCTGTATGGGGTTGAAGTGAACATAATATCGTGCTTAGTTTCTCCGGTAGCATATGAACAACATGATCGGTAAAATATACTGATGTACCACGATTTAAAGCATCATCATCCAAGGGTGTTGACTCCCTTACATAGTAACTTACATCAGCAATATGTACACCCAATAGGTAATTCCCGTCATCAAGCATTTCAATGGAAACCGCATCATCAAAATCACGTGCATCGTCCGGATCAATGGTAAAACAAACAAGGTCACGAATATCTTTTCTTCCGGATTCATCCGGTATCTCAAACTCCATCTTCTCAACTTGTTTCAATGTTTCGGGAAGAAATGCATCAGGAATATTATGTTTATTTGCAACCATAATGGCATCAAATTCAGGAACATCATCTTTTCCGACAATACTGACTATCTCTCCATGATGCCTTTCCCCGCCTTTTCGCCAATCCAGTATCCTGACTAAAATATAATCACCCTCTTGCGGGCTAAGATCATTCAATTCATCGATCACAATATCTGTCTGTAAATGAAATATAGCCGGAATACCCAGAGCATAACCGCGAAGATCATGAAAAGTACACATAAAAACATCTTTCCCGCGGGAAATGATACGCTTTACATGTCCCTCTTCATCCTTACGACTACCATGTTTTTGATGTAATATTACGGCAACCGTATCTCCGTGACAAGCCGTAGCAATATTGTGCTCTGAAATAAATATTTTCTTTTCATCGAGTGTATGGACAAAAGCAAATCCCCGGGGATGCATATCCAGAGTGCCAATGACTTCCCCACGCTGATCGATCAATCCATATGTGTTCCCATGAAAACGATATAATTTTCCATCACGAGTCAACTGCTTAATGGCATCACGAAAAAAAGTATATTCAGCACTTCCGATCCTCATGCTTTTTGCTAATTGCTTGATCTTCAGTCGAACATTAGGATGTTTTTTAAAATGAGTGAGAATGATTTTAGAATAGTTCTTCATTGACGGAAGATAAACAATGAAGTTGGAAATTGATAGGGGAAAATAAAATGGTTTAGGGGCAACATTTCCTGTCATACCTATCATATTTCACGTTTCACAATTTTTGTCAAACTAACTTTATACTTTGTACTTTATACTTGGCTTCCGATGTGTTATATTTAGCGTATCTGTTAAGCACCTGAGATCAGGTAAGTAAAAAGGGGTCTTTATGGCCAGATATGCATCAAAGATCGGACGAGTCATCGGTATTATTATTATAGCTGCCATCGTGGGAGGTGCATTAGGGCATTTATTCGCAAATGTTCTCCCTGAAGGATCGGTCAAAGACTTCTTTTCAGTAAATTTTCCCATCGGATTCAATAATTTCACATTGAATTTGTGGTTCATTGAATTCACTTTAGGATTTCGCATCCATGTGAATTTTCTGAGCGCGATCGGAGTACTGATCGGCTATTACATTTTACGCTTCACCCGCTGAGTCAAGAGGACATGATGACAACATCTATCCAGGATTTCCTGAAAAAATATAACGAAACCCGTGATTTGAATATTATGACCACAGTTGACGAACCTTGGCTTAATGAACATGCTGCAAAACAAGCAAACGTTCAGGGAGCACTCTCGGGTAAGTTGATCGCTATAAAAGATAATATCAATGTTAAAGGACTGCCAAATACCTGCGGCTCCAATTTCTTAAAAAACTATATCGCACCCTATAATGCCACTGTGATCGAACGCATTAAAAAAGCCGGTGGAACCATTGTCGGAAAAGCAAATCTTGATGAATTCGCAATGGGTTCATCAACAGAATATTCTGCCTTTGGCGCTACAAAAAATCCTGTAAATCCCGACCATGTCCCCGGTGGATCAAGCGGTGGATCAGCAGCGGCTGTAGCAGCAGGACTTGTTGACTATGCACTGGGATCGGACACAGGCGGTTCTATTCGTCAGCCTGCCGGATTTTGCGGAGTCGTCGGTTTAAAACCCACCTATGGTCGTGTATCCCGTTATGGGATTACTGCTTTTGCCTCATCTCTTGATCAAATAGGTCCTATTACCCGAACCGTAAAACAATCTGCCGAATTGCTGCAGATCATTGCGGGTAAGGATGAAAAAGATGCGACTTCTACGGATATCGAAGTTGATGATTATGTTGGAAAGATCGATAATGACACGGTAAAGACCATTGGCGTTCCTTTTCATCTACTTAAAGACGGTTTACATCCCGATGTAAAAACCCGGGTTGATGAAAGTATAGAAAAATTAAAGAAAGCCGGTAAAACGATCAAAGAGATCACATT
>DAOVOB010000168.1 GCA_030629925.1 Fidelibacterota bacterium | reverse complement strand
ATTAAGAGAGGTAAAACTTGCCTGACCATAATATTTAAAATAGGTTGTTAAAGGTATATACGCTCTATTGTCTTGCGACTGTCCAAACCGTTGCCCTTTTCTTTCCGATACGCCGACCACGCGATATTTTACGCCATCGATCTTTATGTTTTCACCGACAGGATTTCTATTAGGGAAAAGAACATCGACCACATCATAGCCCAATACGATTACATGAGATCCGTTTTTTTCATCTATTTGGGTGATCATACGTCCCAAATCAATATTTAGGTTATTCGTAAATTCCCAGTTATGAGTGATACCGGCTACCACAACATTAGGTTTTGTTTCTTTATCTTTATAACGAATGGTTTTGCCATAATTCCAATCCTCAGCTGTTGCATAATCAACGATCTTAAGCTTTTCTGTTAAGCGTTCAAAATCCTTGTAATCCAAATTTTTCCGGCTATGATATTTCCAGCGCGTATTCCCCATATTTATATTCGGATATTTTTGAACCTGGAAAGTACCCGCACCCAAACCATTCAAGCTCTCTTCTACGGTCTGCTGAAGAACATTGATCGCGGTCATGACACCAATAATGGAAAATATTCCGATCACAACACCCAAGAGGGTAAGGAAAGACCGTAGTTTATTTTGTTTTATTGATGATCGCGCTGAGCGATATATTTCTTTAAAATTCATTTATTGCCCTTTATTCGTATCTCATTGCTTCGATGGGATCTAATTTTGCTGCCTGACTGGCCGGAACAATACCCGAAAAGATACCGACACCGATCGAAACACCGATCGCGGTTAAAACAAGTCCAAGTGACATACTTGCCACAAAAAACTTATTTACAACTCCTACCAATAATGAGGTCAGGCCAAGTCCGATCAACCCTCCGATCAAGGCGATAATAATTGCCTCAAAAAGGAATTGTACAAGGATGACCCAACGTTTTGCACCCAGTGCTTTTCGAATACCTATCTCTTTGGTTCTTTCCTTAACGCTTACAAACATAATGTTCATAATGCCAATTCCGCCAACAAGGAGTGAAAGTGCTGCGATACCAATACCGACAGCAGCAATACTGGTCTTGATCTTACCCAGTTCATCTTCCATGGCTTCCTGTTGATTGATGGCAAAATTGTCTTTTTCCAAAGGACGCAGCCCGCGAAGACCGCGAGTAATTGAACGAACCTCTTCCAGAGCATAATCTTTATCAAAACCTTCTCTGGTCTTTAAGGATATTGAGAGCCATTGAGAACGGCCAAAGACCGCCTTAAGTGTTTGAAATGGGATCACGGCCATATTATCGATACTGAACATGCCAAAGATCTTTCCTTGCTCCGCAAAAACGCCAATGACCCGGAATTTTAAGCCGTTTACTTTAATGTCCAGTCCGCAAGGGTCCTCAACATTTGGGAAAAGGAGCTTATGCACTTCTGAGCCGATAAGGATCACACGAGATGCGTTTTTATCCTCCAGTTGTGTAAAATACCGGCCAGATTGGATCTTGGCGGCATCAATATAGGCTGATTGCCAACCTCGGCCCCCCAAGTCCACGCCTTCACTATTATTTTCTTTATATGATAAGGTTACTCTTCGGTTCATTTCAACGCTGGCATAGGAAATTGATTCCGCACGCTTAGAGATCTTTTCGGAATATTCTTCTCTTATTTGCGGTCGATTTCTGAACTCCCACCATTCGGCATCACCCATGAACCAGGGAAATTGTTGGACATAAAGCACATCATCGCCAAACATTCCCAAGGTTTGATTGAAAACGTTATCAATGCCGTTGATCGCGGTACCCATTAAACTAACCGATAAAATACCGATGATAATCCCAAGCATGGTTAGTAAAGCCCGGCCCTTACTTTGAAAAACGGCCTTAAATCCTATGATAATGCTTTCGTAAAGTTGATTGAACATAATTACTTCTTTTTGTTATCTAAATGAATTTTACCATCCAGCATATTGATCACGCGACTTGCACGTTCTGCAATATCATGTTCATGAGTAACTAGAATAATTGTATTTCCGCGTTCGTGTAAATTGCTGATCAAATTCATAATATCATGGCCGGTCTTACTATCCAGATTACCTGTCGGCTCATCGGCCAAAATGATCGAGGGATCATTGACCAACGCCCTGGCGACGGCAACACGCTGACGCTGACCACCGGAAAGTTCATTCGGTCGGTGATACATTCGGTCCGCTAGCTGTACACTCTCAAGAACGGCTTTAGCACGCTCCAGACGTTCCAATCGAGGAACACCGGCATATATTAGAGGTAATTCAACATTATGTAATGCCGTCATCCGGGGCAGGAGATTAAATGTCTGGAAAATAAATCCGATCTTTTGATTTCTAATGACAGCAAGTTGATCGTCGCTGGCGATTCCGGACCCATCCTTTATTTCCTGATGGATGGTCATTCCGTCCAGTTCATATCCACCGCTTGTTGGTGTATCCAAACAGCCAATAATATTCATCAAAGTCGATTTACCACTACCGGAAGGGCCCATGATAGATACATATTCATTTTTTTCCACATCGACATCTACTCCATTGAGTGCTCTTACTTCAATATCACCAATTTGGTAAATACGATATATATTCTTTAATTTTAATAATGACATTATCTGTCCTTTTTTCTAGTAAAGATCAATATCTTTATTTCTTTTTTATGTCATTGACATCTTTAACGGACGTACCGGTCTGAAGATCAAAGGTCAGTGCCTGATGATTCCCAATCACGATCATATTCGTTGTATCAACGCCACTGACGACCTCAAAGAAATCTTCGGAGTTAATACCTAATTCCAATTCAACAGCTCGAACAGTATCTGCTTCGATAATAAAAGCAACTTCAAGCAGTTCAGGTTTACCCGTTATTTCGGGGTCCATCTTACGAACTTTATCGGCAGGACGAACCGTGACAGCACGAATGGGAATACCCACTACATCTATTTTTTTGTCCGTAAGGATCTCAACTGTTGCATTCATTCCTGAACGAATTTCAGGAGGATTGCTGATCATTTTTACCATTACTTTAAAATTTGTTATCGCATTTTGTGTACCTGCGCCCATGGTGGAGGCAAGTTGTGAGATCTCAGTAATAATTCCCTTGAAAACCGTGTCGGCCAATGCATCGATCTCAATATCGACTGAATCACCAAGTTCAACGCGAACGATATCGTTTTCGTTTACATCAACTTCAACTTCCATACTGGAAAGATCAGCAACGGTCATGACAACATCAGCCTGGAAAGTTGACCCAAGGGCCATTTCGCCCTGTTCTTTTTGTAAACCGATCACTGTTCCGTCAATAGGTGCAACCAAGGTGGTTTTACGCAAGTTATCTTCGGCTTGTTTCAGGCGTGCAGCAGCTTGCTCAAAAGCACCCACTGCTTGATCAAATTGTCCTTTAGCCTGATCATATTGCGATTCACTGTAATTTTTATCTTTATACAGCTTTTTAACACGCTTGTATTCTTTTTCAGCTACTTCTTTTGCTGAACGTGTTGAACGGTAGTAAGACTTTGCTTGATCTACATCTGCTGAATATCTCACTTTGTCCAGCTGGGCAAGTAATTCACCTTTTATAACGTTTTGGCCTTCTTTGACGTACAAGGCTTTGATCTCTCCGGCAACATTCGCGGAAATATTGACCTTTACAACGGGTTGTACGTAACCGGCAGCATAAACTTTGGATTCAATTGTGTGCAGGCGGACTTTTTCCATCTGAACACCAACTGCTTTTTTGTTGTCTTGTTTTAAAGTAAACACGAGGAATACAGCTAAAACAACAAGAGCTGAAATAATGATAATAAGTTTCTTTTTCATCTTCGTTCCTATATTTTGTTAATTAATTTAAGGATCTCGGCTTCGACCATTTTTCGTGAATATTTGGCCTCTACCAGTGTGCTTTCGGCACTTAATACGGTAAGTTGAGACTGCATTCTATCTAAGATCGTTGCTTTTCCAAGTACATATTGCTGATTTACAATTT
>DAOVOB010000064.1 GCA_030629925.1 Fidelibacterota bacterium | reverse complement strand
CAGGGTCCTTTTTCAATTATCAATTATTCCTCCCTCTCTCCCGTCTGCCGGCCTTCTCCATCAGCTGGCGGAGGAGTATCTGTTCCGCTCCTACGGAGCTTATGATTCATATCAGACCGATCAACTACAAAGCTATCGTCCCTACGGGACTGCCTGAATAACGAACAAGGATTAACGATTTATGATATTCGAAGACTTCGAAAATCAGTGTTCCTTGTTCGATATTCGATATTCATTTCTCTCCCCATCTCACGTCTTACGTCTCACGATTTACGACTTTTGCCTTTTGCCTTTTGCCTTTTTACTTTATCTTCAGTCATGATCACAAATTGGTTCACTCTTCAGAAATGTGCGGATTACTTTAACGGGCAATACGCCCATGCCGTATTGGAACGTTGCTTTACGTTTGAGAAAAATGAGTTGTGGCTTCAATTCCGGGATCTTGCGCCGCTGAAAGTGCATCTTGGACAACCCTTTCAGTTTATTCTCCAGGCATCTGCTCCCATGCAGATAAAAAAGGACAGTGTCCGTATTTTTCCCCTTCTTGAAGGTACTATCATGGAAAATATCACGATGTTGCCTGCTGAACGTATTATGCGTTTTCATTTTACAAACGGCTCGGATATGTTCATACTCTTCCTATCCAATCGAGGCAATGTTGTATACCGGCAGGATAATAAAGAGGAGTATTTCAAGAAAAAGGTGACCATAGACGCTGATCTCTTTGACGAACATGAGCTTGAATCATATTCAACTTTACAGGACGATCCTCGTTTCTCTCCTTATTGGAAAAAAAATGCGGAAGATATTTTCGGAACTGACAACTATGATCTTATCTTGAAAACCATTGAAAATTCTAATGGGCAAGAACTGAGTGGTCAATTCGTTTTATCAGCTACAGAATCTGAGTGTGATCCGGATAATTTTTATACGAACTACCGGAAATTTGTCGTCACGCATCTTTCAGAAGGTCAATTTCATCAAGAATACAAGAATATTCAGGGACTGCTCAGCAAGAAGCTAAATGATATACAAAGGAAACTTCAGGATACCAAAGATGATGGCAAAATGGAAAAACGAGCTGATAAATACCGGTTTTTTGCCGATACGCTCTCAACCTGCCGACATATAATATCTCCTCATAGCGAGCTTTTTGACATCCCCGATATGTACCAAAACGAACTTTTTCCCAATAAGATCACACTTAAAGAAGCTACGAGCATCACGGAAAACATTGACGATTACTATAAAAAGGCCAGAAACGCAGAAACTCGTAGTGAGGAAAACCGTCATCGTCATCAAGAATTGAGAGCCGATTATAAAACTTGGGAAGCTTATTATAAGTCCTTTGAAGACGTAAAAGATTACAGGGCTTTGCGAGACTGGAAAAAGATTCATGCCAATATTTTAAAACAAGCCGGTCGCTCAGCCTCCACTGATCAGGAGCGAAGACCCTATCGCGAGGTCGTAACTAAAGATAATTGGCGTATCTGGATAGGTCGATCAGCACGTGATAATGATGACATGACCTTTAAACATGCCGTTAAAACGGATATCTGGCTGCACACGCGGCACAGTACCGGTTCACATGTCATCATTAAAAAAGACGGCAAAAAAGATGTCCCCAAACACATCATTGAACATGCCGCCGCTCTGGCAGCACGTTACAGTGATGAAAAACATAGTTCATTGGTTACGGTAGTATGCACTGACAGAAAATACGTTACCAAACGCAAAGGTATGCCGCCAGGTAAAGTGCATTTTCAGTATGAAAAAGATTTGATGGTCAAACCGGAAGAAATATAAGAGCCTCACACTAAGGCACAAAGTACTCCTAAGGCACTAAGAAGAATTATGAATGCTTTGTACTGAGCTTTGAATGCACTACCCCGAGCTTGAATATAAGAGCCTCACACAGAGACACTAAGAAAACAAAGGCACAAAGCAATATTTAGGGCTTTTTGTTTCATAATGTAAAATAAGGCCAAAGCTTTAATAAAAACTTTGTGCCTTATTACTCTTTGCGACTTTGTGTGAGGTATTTTTTATTTTCCCTCTATAATAAAATTGTGTAAATATCGTAGATCGCATGGGTGTATACGGCTGCCCCAAGTCCACGTAACATATACACAAAACCGAGTAACAGTCCACCCAAAGTTCGTGTAAGAAAGCTCATCCATGAGAAAGTATCTCCGGCAGCCCCAATATAATGCGCTACAGCAAAAATCAAAGCTGAGATCAAGATAGCAATGATCTTCCAGATTATAGTTTTACCCGCTAGCTTGCTTGCAATAAAAAGCAAACCACTCAATAATAAGGCCCTAAAAAGCAGTTCCTCATAAACACCTGCCCCCAGAGAATAAGCTATATCTATAGGTGATAATGCCAATGCAGGAACCATTGCATTCATGGAAATAGCCATTAAAGCAAAAAGGATCATGGCATACAAGGCAGATTCCGCAATTAAGACGGGGTAAAAATGCCAATGTATCTTGATCCCTGTTTTTTCCTTGTGTGCTCCCTGAGCAATTGCAGCAATAATGAAGAGTAAAGCAAACATGACAATACCGGCCAAGGGACCGTCAAAGCCAATTCCTTCAAACAGCCGCTTGAACATCACATCAGCGGCATTCCTTACCTCAGCTTCCATTCCGCGATTTGCCAGAAGCATAGAAATTTCATAATAGATCGCCAGCGGAATACTGATGATCACGCCAAAAAGCAAAGACGATGTATGTTTAAAGTAGTTTCTCAATCCGTTCCCAATTCCTTATACACGATCTTTCCATCTATCACGGTCAATAGTGAGCGGATATTTTCCCAATCTTCAATTCCATCTATAAAAACATCATGTGAGCATACAAAACAATCCCCAAGATAACCGGGAGCGAGTACACCTTTCTTTTCATTCATCCCGGAGATGACCCCGCCGTAATATGTGTAAGCATGAATGGCATCACTTAAGCGCAAGCTTTCTTCGGGATACCAGGGCTGTCTTTCACCTGTGCCAAGTCGGTGAACCGCTGCATGAATAGCCTTCCAGGGATGGATATCTTCTACCGGTGCATCCGAGCCAAAAGCAAAAGGAATATCAGCCATCTTTAAAGAACGGAAAGCATAAGCATAACGCGATCTTTCACCCCAATGAAGATCTGCTATCGCCTTATCATCAGGCAAATGAGCCGGATTAACTGAGAGGTGTAAGTCCTTCATTTTCAGTCGTTCTATTAGTTCTTCATCAAGTAATTGAGCATGCTCAATACGCAAAGGGACTCGTAGTTCTCGCCCTATCATATCCATGATATCAAGCACGTGTTCAATAGCGGCATCTCCTAAAGCATGAATGCTCAAAGCACAAGCTTTTGCCTCAGCACGAAGAATGGCATTTTGGAGTTCATCGGCATACATCTGTTTCTTGCCTTTATGGTTAGAGTTCTCATAAGGCTGGCGCATCCAAGCGGTCTGACTTCCTAAAGCACCATCAACAAATAGCTTAATGCCATAAAAACGCAACCAGTCCCCACCCGAACCGAATCGCATGTCCTGATCATAAACTTTTTCACTATCGGAATGGTAAATATACATACCCAATCGCAAGCCACGATGATGTTCATACTGATACAGAGCTCTATATTGTCTAAAATGATCTATATGCTCCATACTATGGACAGATGTGATGCCATGCTTATAAAAATCTAAGAAATTTGATAATGGATCAGTAAATATGGGTGCTATATGATCTTTGAGCAATGGTTCAAGAAGAACCTCCATAGCTTCTTCCCTGATTATCCCGTTCAATCGTCCATCCGGATCTCGCTTAACAAAGCCTTTTTGCATCATCCTCAACACATCATTAAAAGGAAATTCTTCGATCACCGCTTCATTGACCCAAGCGGAATGCAGATCCTTACTGTAAAATATGGCTTTTACACCCGACTCGAGCATATCAAGGTCTCTACGATGCGGAAATCTTTTTTCGTCCCAATTGTTCTGATTCCATCCGCCACCCAGAATCCATGATCTATCTTTTGCAGCTAATTTAATATGTTCTACTACATCTCTTAGGGAGTGAAAATTACCGAGAGCCAGATATTCTCGCTGTCTCGACCATTCAGTCAAATGCAAATGAGTATCTATAAAACCCGGAAAGATAATACGTCCACCGACATCTATAAGCTCTATATCGCCATGCATGAAAGCATCTAAGCCATTTTCATCACCAATATAACGAATGATACCATTTTCAATGACGATGGCGCTAGCGTCCTGCAAACCTTGCAGTCCGTATATACGTCCATTGTGTAAACAGAGTGATCCAGACATGCCTGAAAGTAAAGAATTTCATGTGATAATTGAATTACTTTTTATATTTTTATGTTGATGTGTTGAAGCGTTGAAATGTTGAATTGTTGATGGCTCAATAGTTGATAGTATTTTGTCATCTCGAAGGGTCTGCGCTCTGTGGAGCTACGCCCCTCAGGCCGTGTGGAGAGATCTCAAATTACGGAATAGTTGTTGAGTCGATTGGTTCAAATGTTGAAACGTTAATGGCAGGTGTAAAGATTGGCCTATACACCCTACACCTTTAAACCTTATAAATCATTATGAAAAAATATCTGATCTTAATTATAATTAGCCTTACTCTATTCCTCTCTTGTTCATCACAAGAAGCTCCCGTTATTGGTATGACCATGAGCTATTGGGAAGGAAAATACGCTGTAAATAAAAGCTATGTTGATGCTATTAGAGAAAATGGTGGTCGAGTAAGACTTATCCCCTGTTCAGAAAATGAGACTTTGCTCAAAGAAGAAATTAAAGAACTGGACGGATTCGTTTTTATAGGTGGACGTGATTATATACCACAGTGGTACGGCAAAGAAATGCATCCATCTATGACGCTTATGGATATACATCGAGCTCGTTTTGACTCTCTTTTCATGCATCTTGCTATTGAAAGTGGTAAGCCAATTCTGGGTATTTGTGGCGGTGAACAATTATTGAATATTATTACTGGCGGCAAATTAATACGTGATATTCCGAATCACCGGGGTGTTGAGCACATGATATATCCAGAAAAAGACTCACATATTTATGAACTTTTCGGAGACAGCGTCATAGTTAATTCAACGCATCATCAATGCGTTGATCCCGAATTCCTGAATGAAAATTTCAGGGTTACGGCCTGGTCGGCGGATTCTATCGTTGAATGCATTGAATACGAAGGCAAGCAATGGATACTTGGAACGCAGTTTCATCCTGAGCGTTTGCCAAAAGAACAACGCGATAAACTCATCTCAATTTTCATCCGAGAAACAAAATAGTTATAAACAAATAATTTCATGTGATAATTGAATTACTTTTTATATTTTTATCCCGAAATGCAGAAGCGTTAATTTTGAAATATTGGCAAGGTGTAAAGGTATAAGGTATAGGGTATAAAGGTTGGCCTATACACTCTACACCCTACCCCCATCTTAAACCCTAAAACCTAATTTTATGCAACTTATCTCTCTCGCCAGTGGAAGTAAAGGTAACTCATATTTTGTCAGCTCAGGTAAAACCTCGGTGCTTATAGATGCCGGTCTGTCTGCAAAACAACTGTCTTTACGACTTTTGGACGTCGGCTCGGATGCTTCACAGATCAATGCCATTTTTATTACTCATGAACACATTGATCATATACGCGGTGCACGTGTCTTTGCTAAGAAACAAAATATTCCTGTCTTCATGAATCAAGGCTGTTTTGATGCCGCAAGAGAACGCTACAAGCTTGATGAGATCCAAGATATTCACTTATTTAACACGGGTGTTCCATTTGATTATCAGGATGTTATAATACATCCTATGAGTATTACTCATGATACTAAAGATCCTGTCTGCTTTACGATCAATGATGGCAAACATTCTCTTGGAATTGTAACTGACCTTGGAAAAATGAATAAGCTTGTCAGTACTAAATTACGTAAGGTCGATGCTTTGATTCTTGAATCGAATCATGATCTTGACATGCTGAAAAACAATAAAAACTACCCGGAAAATATTAAACAGAGAATACGCTCCGTTCACGGACATCTTTCCAATGTCCAGTCTGCCGAAGCTGCCAGGGATGTCATTAAGCATGGGAAACTGAAATATCTTATGCTGGCACATCTTAGCGAGAATAATAATAGCGAGAAACAATGTAAAAAAACTTATTTAAAAGTATTTAAAAATGCCGATATAGATCTTCCTTTCTCTTTTGCCAAACAGCATGTTCCTGTCAGTATGCACCAGGGCAATAGAACACCGGAACGACTTTGAATATCGAACACTGAACAATCGGGCATTAGAACATTCGAAGTAGGCAGAGAAATTCGATTACTGAAGTTTTTTATCCACAGATTGCGTAGATTAATAAATACAAACAACTTAGTCATCCTGAAACCCCAAAGCTTAGGTAAATCCAATTTTAGCAAAATAATACTTGATTTATGCTTGGTAATCGGGGGCGGACATCTGGGTGCAGGATTTTGCGAGTATCATTTTACGCAAAAGAATTAATGTTTATACGTAATAGACAATTCACTATTGATAATTTTTATTTTAAATGATTTCCAATAAAATAACCCCGATAATATCTCTACCGGGGATTTTGATTTTAAGTTT
>DAOVOB010000181.1 GCA_030629925.1 Fidelibacterota bacterium | reverse complement strand
TGAAGCACTTGCAGAAAATCACGGAACAGACATTATATTTTATCCCGATACCAAAGACATGTATCCTTCTGAAATACTCACTTGGGTTAATGTCGAGAAGATCACCGATGTGCTTTGCGGAGCAAAAAGAGAAGGCCATTTTCGCGGTGTAACGACGATTGTGACCAAGCTTTTCAATATTGTGAGACCGGATATCGCCGTATTTGGTCAGAAAGATGCTCAACAAGCTGCGATTATAACAAAAATGGTTGAAGATCTCAATATGGATATCAAGATCAAACTTGCTCCTATCATGCGTGAAACAGATGGACTGGCAATGAGCTCACGCAATGTACGGCTTAAGAGTGAAGATAGAAAAAATGCAGTGATCTTATCAAAGAGCCTTTTTGATATACAAAAGGCTTTATTACAGGGTGATCCTTTAGTTGAATTGCTTGATAAAGCCAGGGAAAATATTAATATGACACCCGGTGCGGAACTTGAATACCTTGAAGCGCGTTCATATCCCGGGTTACAGATAGTGGACGATTACCGGAAAGGGTGTTTGATCGCTGTTGCAGTCTATTTTGGAGAAGTTCGTCTCATTGATAATATTTTGATCGAAAATGTATCTTGATTCTTGAAATACAAGCATTTATTTCATATTATATTATGAGATAACAAAAAACACAGGGAAAGATGAAAAAGAAATTTTTACATGCAAAGATCCATAGGGCAACCGTTAAGGATGCGAACTTGAACTATGCAGGGAGTATTTCAATTCCTGAAGATTTGATGGAGATCGCGGGAATTGGTGAATATGAATTTGTACAAGTTGTAAATATCAATAATGGTTTACGCTTTGAAACTTATGTGATCAAAGGAGAAAGCGGAAGCAAGAACATTTGTTTGAACGGTGCTGCCGCTCGTCTCGCTGAGATCGATGACCGAATTATTATCATGGCCTATTGCGATCTTGATCCTGCTGAGATACCAAGCCATAAACCTACTATTATTGTGTTGGACGAAACAAATTCCATCATAGAAAAGAAATAGGAGACTCAATGTCCACTGCTCTTGCTACTGTAATTCTTGCTGCCGGAAAAGGAACCCGAATGAAATCCGATCTCCCAAAGGTCCTTCATAAAGTTCTTGGTGAAACCATGGTAGCTCGTGTTGTGGCACGTGCGGAAGAAGCGGGTAGTTCTCAAACAGTCGTTGTTATTGGTCATAAAAAAGAATTGGTCGAAGAAGAATTAGTAACACAAAAAGTTGATTTTGCGGTTCAAACTCAGCAATTGGGCACCGGACATGCGGTCATGATGGCTGAGCCGGCATTACAGGATTTTTTTGGTGATGTACTTATCTTAGCAGGAGATGTGCCGCTATTGACTTCGGAAACTTTAATTAAACTTATTAAAACTCACCATGAAGAAGAAGCCGATGCTACCGTATTGAGTGCGATCTTTGAAAATCCGTATGGATATGGCAGAATTATTAGGACTTCCGATGGTAATTATTCACATTCTGTTGAAGAAAAAGATGCCGATGATGAGATCAGAAAGATCAAAGAGATCAATTCGGGTATCTACTTATTTAAATCTGAACTATTATTTCATTATTTACGTTTTATTGGAACAGATAATATCCAGGGAGAGTATTATCTCACAGATGTCCTGCCCTTAATGCGAAAAGACAACAAGAAAATCGCATTGCAAGTTGCGGACGATCCCGATGAGATCCAGGGAGTAAACACGGTGGACCAACTCAGGGAAGCCGAAAAGAAATTAAAGGCACAAAAATGAAACGCTACATAGCTTTTACGTTTATTTGCCTGATGGCTATCGCGCCATTAGCGGCACAGTATATTGATGAAATATCTGAATTTACTCAACAAGGTGTTGGTTTTGATATGTCTAATGCCCGCTCATCAGCAGCATTTTTAGATTGGTCAAAAGTTCAGATGAATCATTCTGTCTCCATGAGTATGGGTAGCTCCGCTTTTGGTTCAGAATCTTATTTGACATATCATAATGAATTTTATATGCCATTGAGTTCCAAGCTATCCTTTTACGGGAACCTTTATTGGCAATTACAAGCCTATGCTTCTAATCCAGCCTTGGAAAGATTAAATAATCCAGCCGGTGATATTTATTTCGATGCAAATTTGGTTTATCACATATCTGATAATTCTACTTTGAGCATAGGAATTTCACGTTTACCCGGATACTACGGTAATATGTATATGCCGGGTAATTATTATTATCCATATCAAGGTCTGAATAATTACCGAAGAGGATTATACCCATAGAATCCAAACAGCTAAATATTGTTCTAAATGTTGTCATTGTTCTCAGTGTTCTATTGATAGGCATTTTTGCATATTCCACATGGGTGGATCGTCCGGCCCGTATCCGCGAATTTGCTGAAGTGGAGATCCCGGATAAAATGCTTAACTTGCAAGTGAATAAAGAAAAAGATCAAGAATCAATGGGTATTGTAGTAAGAATTCTGAATGGAAATGGAGTCAGTGGCGTTGCATATAAATTGAGAGAATATTTACTGACACAAGGCTTTGATGTCAGTGAAACAACCAATGCAGACCATTTTAATTATGAAAAAACCATTGTGTATTTGCATACCAGTAATTACAGCATGTCAAATAAAGTATCAGATAAATTAGGTATAGATAATAACCCCGTTCTTGATGATCGCGCACCGGATTATCCTTGTGATGTGACCATCGTTATGGGAAAAGATTATAAGCAACTTCCCCCATTTTTTTGAAATTAATTAAAGGAGCCGCATGGCCGAAAAAAAAATAGTCAATGACACGGAGACATCACACGAACTCGCAAAAATGATAGCAGAGCTTGCTCTGGAAAAAAAAGCCGAAGATATCGTGGTGATGGATGTCAGCAAGATTGCCGGATTTACGAATTATTTTGTAATCGCTACCGGTAATTCCGATACTCACGTTAAAGGTATGGCAGATTATATTGAAGATGAACTTTCTCATTATAAAGTAAAAGTATGGCACAAAGAGGGATATATAAACCTTAAATGGATCCTTATGGACTATGTTGATGTTGTTGTTCACCTTTTTGATGCTAAAACCCGCGAATACTATGATTTAGAAACACTCTGGGCAGATGCTGAGAAGATAGTTGTTCGTGATGAAGCATCGTAAGACGCCTGCCGGCCGAAGGCCTACTGCGCCGCCGTGCCGCCCATAGCCCTTGGGCGAAGGATGGAAGTATTCCGGCTACGTAGGCTGTACCTCGGCGCAGGCTGGTAAACAGTAAACAGTAAGTCGTAAAATGTAGGGGACCCCAAAGCTTCGGGGTTCCTTTTTTTATGTGAACCAATTATTATAGCTTCGGGATATGGAGTGTAGTGAAATGATGAATGATAGATGAAGAGTCCCGGGTCATTCTGTCCGTTAGCTGACGGATCAGGATCTCTCCGTTATCATGATTCTAAATACTCATTAAAGATATCAGAATTTTGAGATCTCTCCCAACCTACGCTAAAGCTATGGTTGGTAAGGCACGTGGCCTGACGGGCGAAGTCCCGAATATTCGGGACGTAGACTGTTCAAGATGACATAATAAATGTTTGCATCATTGAATTGGATTTTGAATTTTCGTCTCACGTCTCACGTCTCACGTCTCACGTCTCACGTCTCACGTCTCACGTCTCACGTCTCACGT
>DAOVOB010000097.1 GCA_030629925.1 Fidelibacterota bacterium | reverse complement strand
TAAAACTGGAACTAAAAAATGTATTTTCTGGCTTGCTGGCATGAGTCCATTTTTGAAAATTGACATTCATGGGTGTTTCTTGGCTGGCTGACTCAAAATCATCTAATTTTGCCACACCATTATAATCACCGCTCTCTTCATTTTCGATGGTATTTGGATTCGGAAGGATCTGTGCGATCTCACCACTTACTTTCATGGTACTGGGCCTCTTAACATAAACCATGGGTAATGCATTTAATGCTCTGTCCAACCAATTAAGATCGTAGGCAAATTCACCGTTCACATCCCAAATAAAGTTTTGAAAAGGCTCATCGCCAATATTAACATTCTTATCATCGAGAACACTGCGGCTGTAATACATTGCCGTTGCACCTACGAAGGCATTCTCGTTAATTCTATATTCGGCACGCATACCGGCCATAAGCTTCTGCTCGCCAATCCCTCCAAATAATTGTTCGGTCTCGTAATTAATATCAATATTGGCATTGGCATCCAATGCTTCTGCACTCTTAAGTGTGATCAATCCGGAAAAATAATCAATGTCATAATCGGCCCCTTTGGTCATTTTTTTACCATTGATCAATATTTCTTCACTATCTTCAATAATGAACATTTCTCCAAGATCGATCGTCGAGCTTCTATTGGAATACTGTGCTTCAATATAATATTTCTTTTCTTTTCTTTCGGGATCACTGTACGAGCTTGTATATATCTTTTCGGCTGAAGGAAGGACCGGATCGTTAGACGCTAACAAATTATCATTATAAATTCCAGTGGTTAAATTATCTTCCGGTGGGGACTGAAAAGGTAAGACACTGGGTATCCATAATTCACCTAAAATCAGATCTACGATCAGCCCATGAGGTTTGATGTCAATTTTTCCATCTGAACCCATCGATCCACTCTGATCATAATTATCAAGTCCAAAATATTGCAGATACGGAGTACCTTCGTTATACTCTTTCGGTTGATTCGAATCATTGAAATATATTTTAAGATCAAAACCTTCTTCATCAATATTTCTGGCTTTAAGATTGTAAATATTTTTCATTTCAAGATCCCAAGTAGTATAACTGGGTTTAGGATTTTCAGCTTTAATGATCTTTAAAAATTTTCCATTATCAAGATCTCCATATTCTTTGCCCTCGCTTGTCTTATAGGCAATTGCAAGAATATTATCATCGCCTAAACCAATACTTAAACGAATAAACCCGAGTTCGTTATCTATGGTGTATTCTCCATACTGATTCTCGGTGTTAGTAACTTCAAGCTTGCGAAAATAGATCGAATCCGCAACATCTTCTTCAGGATGAGAATTGACAACAGATGCTGTCCCATTTGAAGCTATATCTACAAAGGCTATCGCTTTGACCTTTGTGTCTTCTCTTTCGTTACAGCTGACATAAAGGTCATAATTTGTAATAATGTCTTGATTAGCAGTAAATGTTCCGGTTTGAAAATTAAGCGGGTACATTGACTCGCGGTAAGTTGTATTTACGTAATAGTAGGTGTTCCTCTTATATTCGTAATCAAAGATCTGGACCTTAGAACCGCCATCATCAGAACTTCCACCCCAGGATTTTTTCTTACTATCTTTTTTTTCATAGGATGCGATTGCTGTCACATCGATCGGACCTAATTTCATCTTTGCTTTACCACCAAACAAGCCGCTTGAAGAAGACGAACCTGTAACAAACTGTGTACCGGTAAGAGATAGACCAATATTCCCAAAGTTCGCACTTTGAACGATCTCGTCACTCTTACCTTTATAGTTAATTTTAATAGCATTTTCAAAATCAAAATCACGTTCGCTATCTTCATCAATAGAGATTGTAATACGATCTCCGATAGTACCCTCAATAGTAAACTGCTGGGTTTGATCCATTAGGAAGTTTTTTTGTTCGTTTTCCATACTACCGGTAGCCATAATGGAATTGTTTTGCTGATTATATTTACCGGTAATTGAAATAAGTCCCCGTATGCGCAATGCTACCCGTTGTCCTGCGATATCCGCACCGATAATTTCTAAAGACCTGCTGCTACCTTGTTGTTCCATAACGTCAACAAAATACATACTATCCGTCATGGCTACGCGTTGAAACCACATATTATCAAGATCATAGCTCTTCTTAAAAATGAAGTATTCCGAAAAGGGAATATAGCGTGGAGAATAAAGATCGTGTTCGCCAATCTTTTCCGAAACCATTAATACATTTCCGGAATCGTTGGCACTTTCATGCATTTTAATTTCGGAGAACCATTTAGGGAAATTTATACTGACAGGACTATTTTTTTGTTCATATCCGCGCGTAAACCCCCTGGGTGACTGTGAAAAAATTGATGTAAAACCGGGAATCTGAAAACGGTAAGTAAATTTTGGTGTATCATCAAAGCTTTCCCCTAATATAAGGGAAAACATCATGATCATGACCAGACCAATAGTTATGCGCGGCTTCTGAAACGCTTTTTTAATATCTGCCTCTATTTCGTTCAAACATCAGTTCTTTAGCAAAGTGGTCTGGGCAAACCCTCCATTAATTTTGATTAGATTCTTTCAGTTTATGAATAAAGGCGTCTATAGCCTTTCCTCGATGACTGATCGTATTCTTTGTCTCCAGATCCAGTTCGGAAAAAGTTTTTTGTAAAGGTTCATAATAGAAAACCGGATCATATCCGAAGCCATCCTCACCTTTTTGGTGATCTAGGATGAGTCCCTCAACAGAACCGTGAACACTCCATGCTTCCTGGCTGTCAACAAAAGCGATGATTGTACGGAAGCGAGCGCTACGATGTTCCAATTTAACGTCTTTTAATTCACTTAACAACTTGATTACATTATCTTGATAGGATACATTTTCTCCGGCAAATCTACTTGAGTATACACCGGGCGCGCCATCAAGAGCATCGACTTCCAAGCCAGTATCATCTGCAATGGTCGGCAAACCGGTATAAATATTGATCTCACGAGCTTTCTTGAAAGCATTTTCTTCTAAGGTTGTACCGTCTTCAAGCACATCCGGCATATCGGGAAAGTCATCTAAAGTTTTTAAACAAATGGTAGAACCAAGTTTGCTTTTAAACTCTTTGATCTTATCCCTGTTATGCGTAGCTAAAATATATGTTTTCATTATATACCCACAATTGCAAAGAATTTAGCATTGCTGTACATATTATTCAACATATTTTCTCTTTAAACCAAGTTTTAATAGAATAGGATAATGATCGGAATATCCGCCAAGAGTTTTTACCCCTTTATAAAAGCGTAAAGGACCATTTGTATTTTTATCTCTTATCCAGTAGGGTGCAATAATTTGCACATCTTTTACCCAATAATCAGCACCCTGAAAATTGGCGATCAGAAAATGATCAAAATGTATCCAATTACCGTTATAATAATAGGTGCCATGAACATTTCGGGGAAGTTCTTTTTTGAGATAATTTATTTTCGGGTCCTCACATAAAATATTTAGGCATGAATCACCTAGGTCATCATTAAAATCCCCTGTCATAATAATACGATATTTAGGATGATTTATTAAGGTTTGATCGATAGCCTTAACAAGAATGGATGCCGCATAGTTGCGATAGCGGTCAGATACTTTCTTTCCTCCCCGCCTCGATGACCAGTGATTAATAAATATTGACACAGTATCATTGCTTCCCTGTGAAGCCAAATCTACTCGCATAATGGGTCGACTATGGTAACCTCTTTGCTCTATAAATACTGGATAATAACAATGATTGCAATATTCTACCTTATCACTTCTATACATCAATGCAGGATCTATTCCTCGGATATCCGGACCCTCCTCGATCAGGATCTGCCACTTTTCGCGTTGTTTAAGCTCGTTACGCAAAGATTCCAGTGCGACTCTGTTCTCCACTTCAACCATAGCAAGAATATGAGGATTTACAAAATTGACTACATCGGCAAGGTGTTGCACTTTCAAACAGTAACTTCGATATGTATATCTTTTAATCCCACCTGGAAGGAAATCCCCATCTCGTTTTTTCGGATCATCACTAATATCAAATAAGTTCTCTACATTCCAAAACATCAGATCAAGATCACCCGCGAAACACAATGTAACCAGAAGTAAGAAGAATATCTTCTTCATGATGCCCCCCTCGATGTTATATATAAACTAAATAATATTTTTTAACCGGGTCAATTTATCAATCAAATGATCGACCCCGATTTCCTCAAGAACGGGAACATCATTATATCCGTATGTCACTGCGACCGTCGTTAGACCCGATACTTTCCCAAATTCCATGTCCGGAATACTATCTCCAACCATAAATCCTTTGGGATCTCCCGACAATTTCATTTTTGTTTTAACATATTCCCAAACTTTAATATCGGGCTTGCAAACATCCAATGTATCACCACCGACAATAAGGTCAAAATAATCTGAGATGCCATAATATTTCATCATAGCCGTTATCATTTTTTCGGGTTTATTTGATACAATGATCTGAGGATAATCGGAATAATATTCCAGTATTTCGATTGTATCCTCATATAAGTGCGAATTATCCATCAGATGTCCGGAATAGTGCTCGCTCATTTCGCGGTCAATTTTTTTTAATATTTCAGGGTCAATCGGGTTATTGTCATCTCCCGCTAAGGCACAATATACTGAGCGTTCAACAAGTTTTGAAATCCCACTTCCAATGAAACTTCGGACACGTTCTAGGGAAATTTTTTGAAAGCCATTTTGCTCTAAAACTACATTCATACTATTAACAATATCCGGTAAAGTATTGCACAGGGTTCCGTCAAAATCATAACATATCAGGTCGATATTTTTCATATTTTCTCTACAAATTTTTCTGCGATCGTTTTTTTAACACTGTTATCAAAATCAATTTTTAATAATACTTGGGAGGATCGGATTATACTTCGCACCTTACCTTTACCGAACATTTTGTGTGCAACCTTATCTCCCACCGAAATTGATCCGGGCTTTGGTGGATTAATGGGAATAATTGCCGGTTCTTTTTTCTTTGGAACATGTTCATTTGTGAAAAATCTATCCGCTGATTTTCTTGGGGTAAAGTCGTGAGACCTTGTGCTAAAAGCTCTCTTTTTCTTCATGAGATCTTTTTTTATAAACTCGTCTGGGATCTCTGAAATAAACATCGAAGGTGTCGCCCCCATCAAACTTCCATAACGCATTCTCTGTAAAGTTGAGGTGATGGTGACATTTTTCATGGCTCTTGTTAGGGCGACATAAAATAAACGACGTTCTTCTTCAAGTTCTTTGGGGTTCATGCGAGTTCTTTCAAGAGGAAATAATCCTTCCTCCATACCCGCAATAAAAACATGTTTAAATTCCAAGCCCTTGGCACTATGAACCGTCATCAAAGTTACCGCGTCAGAGGAATCTTCCCATTGATCTATATCAGATTGAAGCGAGACTTCTTGCAAGAAATCTTCAATACTGGCATCGGGGTTATATGTCTCAAACATTTTAACACCATTTAAAAACTCATTTTGGTTCT
>DAOVOB010000050.1 GCA_030629925.1 Fidelibacterota bacterium | reverse complement strand
ATCGCAACTTTGAGTAATATCGGTCCGGGGCTTGCCAAGATAGGCGCAATTGAGAATTATGCTTTCTTTGATAATTTTTCAAAGGTAGTACTGACCTTTAGCATGCTCTTAGGACGTCTGGAATTATATTCCGTTATTATCATGGTTTATTATTTTTTCAATCCCAAGAGGATCCATTAGGGTTCGGGATAAAATTTCCCATTAGAAAAATACGCACTAAATTAAATATAATCTTATACATACATGAGGAATATTTGATAAAGTATTTTTTTTCGAGGAATAAACGATTACCTTTTACACTTAATTAAAGGAAGAAAATGACCGATAAATCAAAACGTGTAGAAACATTTATCAACAACCCAAAAAAAGCGGTTTGGACCCTAACGCTTCCCATGTTATTGGGAATGATGGTTCAGTATCTATACAGTTTGACCGATACCTTCTTTGTAAGTAAGATCTCAACAGATGCAATTGCAGCAATGCAATTCAACCTTCCCTTTGTATTTTTTGCCATCTCAATTTGTTTTGGATTAGGGATAGGTATTACAGCCATTATTTCTCAAGCATTAGGCGCAAAGGATATACATCGGGCAAATAATGCTGCAGAGCATGCCATTTTGATGGGTGTTGTACTTGGTATATTTATCTCAGCAGTTAGTATTATATTTCGATATCCGATCTTTAAATTATTAGGTGCACCGGAAAATATTATTGATCTGGCTGTGCAATATTTTGAGATCATTGTTTTTGGATTTATTTTCAATATTTTGGGGGTTTTCTTCCGCTCGATCTTGTCTGGAGAAGGAGATGCAAAAACTCCTGTACAATTTATGATCATTGGTACTGTGATCAATATTGGTTTAGATCCGCTGTTTATTTTTGTGTTTAAGCTTGGTATAGCAGGAGCAGCCTGGGCAACCATTACCGCACAATTTGTTGTAACGGTTTTGTATATTATATTTTTCTTTGTCAAAAAAGACAGCCTGGTCCAATTCAAATTCAGCGATTTTTCATTTTCATGGGAGATCATAGGAAAAACCATCAAGATCGGCCTTCCGGCATCATTATCTATGGTGATCATGTCATTCGGGCAGATGATATACAATAGAATTGTTGTGTATTTTGGTTCAGATGCAGTTGCTTCCGTTGGTATTGGGATGCGTTTGGATCAATTATTTTTCTTGCCTATTATGGGCTTAGCAGGTTCTTTGGTGACTTTGATAGGAATGTTTTATGGTGCCAAAAGGATTGACCTGGTCAGATCAACCTGGCTATATACTATCAAATGGGGTGAAATACTTGCAGTGACTTTTGGTCTTTTATTTTATTTTATTTCTCCCTATTTTATGAAAATGTTTGCGTCAGATCCCGCTATTATTGAAACGGGGGTCACCTATATACGATATGTTGTATTTGCCTATCCCTTTATAGTGGTTGGTATGATCTCCGGAAGAGTATTTCAGGGATTGGGCAATGGAATGCCGGGCTTGATACTTACTACATTACGTATTGCTGTGATCATTTTGCCTTTGGCTTTGCTGTTTACACGCGTATTTGATTGGGGAGTACAGGGAGTTTTTCTCTCTCAAGTTATTTCCTCTTTCATTGCGTCATTAATAGCTTACTTTTGGTTATCGGGTAATCTGAAGAAAGTTGAAAAGAAAGAAATAATAACAGAGGTGTAATATGAACAAAGAAAAACTGTCTTATCCCTTAGACGTTACGACCAAAGAGGCTCTAAAGGAAATAGCGCGGGGTATTCCCAACCTGTTGAAACTTTTTTATCGTTTGCTTTGTGATGATCGCACACCACGAGAGATCAAATGGTGGATTGGCGGTTCGGCTTTGTATTTGCTCCTGCCGGTCAATCTCAAATTCAGAAATTTCAAACGCTTTCCATTGCAAATCATTAATTATATTGATGATATTGTATTAGTTTTCACCATGGTTCAACGCATTTTCAAAGGTACTCCCGATGAACTGCTTGAAGAACATTGGGACCATGATATTTCCCTCACAGATTGGCGAAATCTATTGTTTAAACTCAAAACGGATATAAAAAACTTTATTTAAGAGGAATTCATGCCTGATCGTACTTCCGGTATCCTGATGCATATTAGTTCACTCCCGAATAAATGGGGAAGTGGAGATTTTGGACCTGAAGCCTATCGCTTTGTCGATTGGCTGGAAAAAGCCGGACAGTCATTATGGCAGACCCTTCCGCTAACCTTTCCCGATGATACGGGATCACCCTACACTTCTTTTTCTGCGAATGCCATTTACAACGGTTTTATCAGTCCGGAGATGCTTCGTCATGTAGGTTTATTGAGTGAAGCAGACTGGGATTCATTTATCGACGAAGATAAGAATAAAGTAAAAGAAAAAGCCTTTTCTTTAGCCTATGGTAACTGGTTGAAAAAAGAAGATAAAAGTGCCTTTGATCATTTTTGTCGTGAACATGCATACTGGCTGGATGCTGCTGCTATATTTATGACTATTCACGATCATTATCAATCAACTTGGTATGATTTCCCCCGGGGCCTGCGTAACCGTCATGAAGATGATATTGCCAAATGGCAGGAAGAACACGCTTACTCTGTTTTGCGTTTTAAATTCGAACAGTTTATGCTTTATACACAGTGGGCAGAATTAAAATCCTATGCAAATGCCAAAGGTATTCGTGTTATTGGCGATATTCCCATATTTATATCCGGTGATTCTTCGGATGTTTGGGCGCACCGTGATCTTTTTAAATTGAACGAAGAAGGATTCCCTTTGGTATGGACAGGCGTACCTCCCGATCTTTTTACTGCAACAGGTCAGCTTTGGGCACAGCCTCATTATGACTGGAACGCCATGCGAGAAAATGATTTTACATGGTGGGTGGAAAGAACACGAGTAGGTAAGATCCACGCTGATATTATCCGCATTGATCATTTTCGTGGTTTTTGCGCTGCTTATGAAGTTGAATTTGGAGCATCGACAGCCGAAAAAGGTGAATGGGTAGACGGATCGCGGGCAGAAGTATTTTCTGTTTTACACGAACGTATTCCGGATCTTGAGATCATTGCCGAAGATCTTGGCGTTATCACTCCCGATGTAACTGCCTTACGCCAGCAATTCAAATATCCCGGTATGAAAATCTTGCAGTTCGCCTTCAATGGTGATGAGACGAATCTCTTTCTTCCTGAGAATTACGATGTTAATGATCGCTTTGTTGTTTATAGCGGAACTCATGATAATGATACGGTTCGCGGTTGGTATGATACGGCGACTAAACATGAAAAATATATGTTAGCTCGTTATTGCGATTGTAATGCTGAAACGGTTGCCTGGTCTCTGGTCGATATGGCTTTTAGATCGAATGCCATGTGGGCAGTTGTGCCGGTTCAAGATCTCTTAGGACTGAATGGTTCTGCGCGTATGAATTTACCGGGCACTATTATAAATAACTGGGTTTGGCAGTTAGATGTATTTGAACCATCAGCCGAATTGACCGATAAACTTAAAAAACTAACCATCGAAAGCGGCCGTAGTCGTTAATTGATCATGAATACAAGTTCATATATAGTTTCCGACCTTCAATCAGAAAGATTAGTACTCCCCTTCTATTTTCTTTCCGATACGCATATTTCTACAAAATCTGATGCTGATCAGGAAACCCGCATGAAAGATATGTTAGTTTTACTTGAGCAGATCCGTGAAAGTAAGGGCACATTGTTCATTCTTGGTGATTTCTTTGATTTTTGGTTTGATAAAACAAATTACGTTCCCCATACATTAAAACCGGTTGTCGACGCTTTACGTTCACTACGCGATGCTAATATTGAGATCCACTATCTTGGTGGAAATCACGATTATTGGATAGAGGGCTATCTTACAAAAGAATTGGGTATTCACTTTTATCCTGATGCCCTGCAATTTAACTGGAATGGCATGCGTATCTACTGTCAACATGGTGATCAGGTTGTATATAATAATCCACAATATCCATTAATAAGACAGATCCTTCGTTCACCACTGGCGATAACACTATTGAAATGTCTGCCTATACGCTGGACCTATGATCTTGGTGAACGACTAAGTCATTACAATCAAAATATTCCCGAGATTCCTCGTGTATCTGAATTGCAGATCGGCAAAATGCACGATTTTCTAAAAGAGAGATTGGATGAAGGATATGATATCGCCTTAAGCGGCCATGTGCATGCACCACACAGTGAAACACAAGACGGGAAGACTTTGGCAGTTTTAGGGGATTGGATCCATCATCGCTCCTATGGCTTGATAGATGAAACGGGTTTCAAATTGATTGAAATAAAGTGATCATGAAAACTAAACGCTACATTATTTCATCTGTAATCATTTTACTTTTATTCTCTGTTGCTTCCGCAGCAGATACGACCATGGTGTATGCCAATCAATTGAATCACTATTACCAGTTCGGCGGTTGGAATCGTTTTTCTGCTGAGTTTGGGAAAATCCATGTATATAACGGCATTTCTAATTCTTCGTCTATTTATAGTGAAACATCTCGACTTAAAACCCAAAGTGATATTACAGCTGATGTTCTATATGCTTTTACCCCACAATTTCGTTTTGGACTGACAGGAAAATATTTTCTATTCCAAAATGGTCAAACCTATCATGCTTATGATTATGATCAAGGTCGATTGGGTATAAAAGGCGATTATAAAAAAAATAATTACACTATTATGCTTGAGAACGGATTTGCCGGAGAAACACGTTTGGGGATCCGTGATATGGGTTGGTATGGTGGATTGGAACTGGATCGAAGCAGTTTTGGTTTGTTGTTCTATCCGGAACTTGATTGGGATTATTCTCAAATGGGCGAGAGAAGGAACTTTACGTTCAATAATAAAATTTCATTCCGCGTTAAGCAAAGCTCGCGCCTGAAAAATATATTCACAGCAGGCTTAATGGCCTATAACAGGGAATACTATGTCAGTCGCGAAGCGGATACGGAAGAGCGCCTGAACATGACGACTTATCTCCGGAACGACCTGTATTACCCTTTGAGTAAAAATGTAGCCATTGATTATAAAGCAGGCTTTACCTCTAGTAGTGATGGTTTGGGTTTTTCATATTATGATGAAAAAGTAACCAGAAGCCGGCAATTTTTAACTTTAGAGAACGATGTACGTTTGCATGCAAAATTGGGTGATTTCAAGGGCTATATCGGATTTGCCAATAACTACAAACAAAGCAGGACTACCGCAACGAATGAAAATATTTCGCTTCCATCGGATTATATTTTTAATAAGAACAATGTCCTGGCACGCCTTTCCTGGCAAATATCCGATCGTGATAGTATATATGTTAATTATCTTGGCTCACTTTTGTACTATGATACTCCCGATACCAATAATTATGATGATAGAGATGAACTGACCTATTCCTTTTCCCCTATGTGGCAGCATCGAATAGATAAATATACGACAATGTCTTTGGGTGGAAATCTTTTCCTTCATCATTATGTTTATCTTTATCATCAGCGCTCTGCACAGAACCATTGGAATCGTGTATTTTCCATTCGCTCAGAAGTAAATACAAATATTCCGGAGCGTATCCGTTGGTCATCCAAGCAGGAGTTGTACGCAAATTATTTTGTTTACGACCATGAAGATTCTGCGTTTGTCCATGTACAAAGCATGGTATTTCGCGGATTAAAACTTCAGCAAAATATTCAATATTATTTTTCGTCCTCACTGTTTTTGCGTGCTTATATGTTTTTACGCATTGAAGATAATGGTGTATTGGACTGGGAGAATTTTATCCAGGAAATTACAGATAGTAAGTACACGATTAAATGCGAATTGACCCCGGGATTCAAAAGAAAGAAATGGAACGTAGCTGCAGGCCCCGTTTTCTCGTATCGAAAAGATTATCGTTATACAGATATGAGTACCCGGACTGAATCTTATCATTCTCTACGACTTGGCGGATTGATCTCTTTGCAGCTATCCAACAAACTTACTCTCCATTATCGTCTCGAACAAATCGAACAATCAGGCGCTTCACGCGTGTATAACCAATCAGGAAGTTTAAGATTTAATATGATCTTTTAAGACCTCTCACAAAGGTACAAAGAACCATAAAGTCACAAAATAATTTCAAGGCTTGTTTAATTTCAAGTAATAATTCTGTTGCTAAAGAAAAAGCCCTAATAACTCTTAGGGCCTTGTAATATTTTGTGTCTTTGTGTGAGGTCTTAATTAACGACATCTTCTTTTTTATCCGGCTGGAATTGCAACTGAGGTTGTCCGGCATGCTGAAGTTCTTTTATCTCGCCGAAATTCTGTTCGTATCGGGAGATATTTGCAGCTAGAGTTTTCATCAAAGCTTTTGCGTGCTGAGGGGAGAGGATCATGCGAGAAATTACATTGGCTTTCGGAAGACCCGGAAGGACCTGACAAAAATCTAAAATAAATTCACCGGGGCTATGGGTTACGATCTGCAAATTGGCGTATTTGCCTTGTGCAGTTTTTTCGTTGATGTTAATCTCAATACGTTTGCTTTTTTCGTTTTCATTCATCGTCATCATCACTTTCATCTACTTCAAAGACCGTGAAATCATCCTGAGTACCCTGTGGGGATTCAATATCAGCGATAAATTCATCTTCAATTGAGATCATATTATCATCAAGAAAGTTTTGAGGATTATCATTCTCAACAGCGGTAATATCGTGCTCGCCGTCCATCTCATTGCTTTCGTATTTTAGAAAGTCATTTCCGAAGAGAGATGTATCGAAGAAGTCAAAATTATCAACAATGCCTTGCTCAACAATATATTCTAAAAAATCAATGTATATATCATTTTTCAAGTTCGTTTTGCAGCGTGGACAATACAAGCGGGTTTTTAGAGCTTTCTTGTTTAGTGCCTCTCCGCATTTGGGACATAGTAATTCGTTAAATGAACTCAAATTTTACCTCTTTATCAAATTTTGGAGAAGATAAGTGTAAGTTGTTCACTTTGCAAGATAAAAATAGTATGATTGAAAAATGTACTTGCCTTAAGTCCTCTACTGTCCGAGTAGTAATGTTAAATGTTCGTTTTTATCTATCCACACATTCGTGATATCCCATTCTTCAATGCTTGGTAATGTCAGGCTTCCCAATGGCTCAAGAGAATGGGTTCCAAGTT
>DAOVOB010000188.1 GCA_030629925.1 Fidelibacterota bacterium | reverse complement strand
TGATGCCCGCTCCGGTCAACATGCGGTACAAAACAGTTTCCGCCTGATCGTTGGCATGATGAGCGGTACAAATAGCATTGCACCGTAGGTCATTCATCCATTTTGAAAAAACCCTATATCGGACATCCCGTGCTAACGATTCTATACTGGGGTTTTGTGTGCTGTCTGTAGCATACCCATCTATAACTTTATTTTCATTAAGATCAACTTTTTCTTCAACATATTGTAAATTATTCCTTTTTGCAAGCTCCCTACAAAGCTGAGACTCATTTGCGTCATCACCCGGCCGAAGACCGTGATCAATATGCCCTACAATAAGTTCCCAATTCCAACGTTTCTGAAGTTCAATAAACACAGATAACATCACAACGCTATCCACTCCCCCGGAAACAGCCAGCAAGATCTTGTCATTATGTTTCAGCAGGGTTTTGCGGATCAAGGACTGATGTACTTTTTCCGCAAGAGGTGACCACTTCATGATGTACCTTTATGGGTCTTATTGAAAAAAATTCTTCTTCTATTTTTTAAGCTTAATAAACTTACGTTTTCCAACTTTCAGGATATCACCGTCCTTAACTTCCAAAGGATTTGAATGAGAATTGACACGTGTCCCATTTATTGAAACACCTCCTTGAGCAATAAGTCGCTTCGCTTCTCCTCCGGATTGACACAAACCGATTTCAATCATTAATTTTGTAATAAACACATCGCCGGTCGGTACTGTAAATTCAGGTATATTATCTGGAACATCTTTTTTTACAAAGACTTTTTGAAAATGTTCTTTTGCGCGGTTTGCCGCTTCAGTATCATGATATCTTTTCACAAGACGCCAAGCAAGTTCATGTTTAATATTTCTTGGATTTTCTCCGGCTTCCATGGCTTTTTTGAATGATTCGATCTCTTCTGGGGATGTATTGGTCACGAGTGTAAAATAGCGGAGAATTAAATCATCGCTAATAGATACCGTCTTGCCGTACATGTCTTCCGGAGTATCGGTAAGCCCAATGTAATTATCCAAAGATTTGGACATTTTGGCACCACCACTCAATCCCTCAAGAATGGGCATAGTAAGAATGACTTGTGGCTGTAATCCATATTCGCGTTGAATATCACGACCAACGAGAAGATTGAATTTTTGATCTGTACCGCCAAGTTCAATATCGGATTTTATTGCTACACTGTCATATGCTTGTGCCAGTGGGTAAAGAAATTCATGGGTGGAAATAGGAATGCCTTGGGCATATCGCTTTGAGAAATCATCTCTTTCCAACATACGGGCAACAGTATAATGGGCAGATAGCGTGATTACATCACGAAAATTCATGGGTGCAAGCCATTCTGAGTTATGTCTGATCTCTAGAGTCTCTTTGTTTAGGACAATTCCGGCTTGTTCAAAATATGACTGTGCGTTTACTTTTGTATCTTCAAGAGAAAGGGCGGGGCGTGTTTTGCTTCGTCCCGTAGGATCGCCGATCATACCAGTAAAGTCGCCGATGATCAAAACAGCCTGATGGCCAAGATCCTGAAATTGTCTCATTTTGCCTAATACAACTGCATGACCGATATGAAGATCCGGGCGACTGGGATCAGCCCCCAATTTAACTCTTAAGGGTTTTTGTTCTTTAATGCTTAATTCGATCTTTTTTACCAGTTCTTCTTCGGGGATGATCTCCTCGGCACCCTTGCGAATAATGTCCATCTGTTCATTTAACGATGGAAAGCGACTCATATCAGCTCCTTTGATCAATGTTTCATCTGACGGTCCATATTGCGTTGTACATCTTTTTTCGCAATATCCTGTCGTTTATCGTATAGTTTTTTACCTTTTGCCAATCCCACTTCAACTTTAATGTGGTTTCCCACCCAATACATGGCTATGGGAACAAGCGTAAGGTGTTGTTCATCTCGTTTTCTTTTAAGCTTTTTTAGTTCTTTCTTATGCAAAAGCAATTTCTTTGGTCGGATGGGATCATGGTGTTCATACCCGGCATGTGAATAGGGTGAAATATGGGCCTGTAACAAATACAATTCACCGTCTTGAAAATTACAATAGGCTTCTTTGATATTTATTTTTCCCTCACGAATGGCTTTTACTTCAGTTCCATGAAGTACGAGGCCTGCTTCGATCTTTTCAAGAATTTGAAAATCATGATAGGCTTTCCGGTTTTTCAGAATGAGCTTTTCCACGGGAATAATATAACGAAGTTATGGAGAAATATGAAGTCAGAAAGTATAAAACTAAGGGCCGTGGTTTGGGCTTAGGGATATAAAATATTTGCTAAAGACAGGGCATTGCCCTGTCTTTACAACATAAATATATTTGATTGATGGAAGTGACTCTTATTGCCGATCACAGTTTACGGGTCACAGATCACCATTATTCGGCATTTCCGTTCAGCACCAACCCGACAAGTCCGAAACTGGTCATTAAAAAACTGCCCCCATAACTGATAAATGGGAGGGGTTTCCCGGTTACGGGCAAGAGGCCAACCGTCATGCCAACATTGATTAAAATATGGGCAAGAAGCGCCGTTGTACCACCAATGATCAACATAGCACTAAAGGTACTTTTTGCCGTTACGGCCATTCGATACCATCTAAGAACCAGAAAACAATAAACAAACAATATCAGGGTGATCCCGATAAAGCCAAATTCTTCAGAGATAACCGAAAAAATAAAATCCGTGTGTTGTTCCGGTAGAAAATTGAGGTGAGCTTGAGTTCCCTGCATAAAGCCCTTTCCCACCAAGCCCCCTGACCCAATAGCAATCTGAGATTGAATCACTTGATAACCCGCTCCCATGGGGTCCAGATGGGGATTCAGCATGGTCAGGATACGTTGTTGTTGGTAGGGTTTAATGGCGTTCCAGAAAAAAGGCGTCATAACACCCACTAAAATATTCATCAGGAACATACCAACTGAAAAAAGAATGTTCTTATTATTTAAGAAAATGACGATCGCCACGGTAATCCCCCAAGCCAGAAAGACCCAACTGTTAAAGGCCGCCAGCATAGTAATGAACGGAGCTGCGATCAGAAAAATATAATATAACTTATAACCGCTTGAAAAAAGCATTGCGGTAAAAATAGCGCCATAGATCAATGTTGTACCCAAGTCGGGTTGTAAAAACACTAAAATTGCCGGGATCGCTAAAATACCGAGCGGATAAAGAACATAACCGGCTTGAAGAGGTGAACGTCTAGTCTCGCTGAACACTTTTGCCAGCATAATGATCAAAATAAATTTCATGTACTCCGATGGTTGTATCTGGAATCCGCCAAGATTGATCCAACGATTAGTGCCTGAAGTGACCATTGACAGAATAAAGGGGAGAATGATCAATACTGTTCCAACTATATATAGGACTTCCGCGTAGCTTAATAGAAAACTTTTCCTCACTGAAAATAACATCATAAACATGGCCAGACCACCAAGAATACCCAGCATTTGTTTCCAAAAATACTGCATATTGGACTCGGCTCCAATAAAAGATGTCGCACTATAGATCGCGATCAAGCCACATCCGGTAAGTACAAATACCAAAATAAGCGAAGGTACATCGAT
>DAOVOB010000028.1 GCA_030629925.1 Fidelibacterota bacterium | reverse complement strand
TATCAGAATTATCTGGATCGGTAACAAAATCATCTAATTGGATTGAAGCAAAACTACTTCCTTTATTGATTGTTTGGTCAGGAATATTGCCTACAACTGGGGCATTTATTGGGGTAGCTCCATAATCATTTTCAAATCTAGGGAGTAGGCTATATTCACTCTGTTGATAATTTACTACTCCAATAATATATTGGAATTGATCACCTAAAGAAACTGAGTAATTGAATATATTGTCATCAACTTGGCATTCACCTGTTCCATCATCTATATACACTTGATTACACTGGTCAGGCTCTTTTGTTACCGTAACATTTTCGACCTTAACAAAGCAGCCTTCAAATTGTTCTGCATTTGCAGCAGCAATTAGATTTCCTGTTTTTACTACAATAGGTTCAGAAACAGGATTGCCTGTACTTACTATTGTTACAACGGGATTAATAACTTCCGTAAATCCGGAATACTCAGTTACTTCACCGATTATTTTTACTTCGTCCCCAATAGCAGGACTTTTATCCGCAGAATAAACATTGATTCCTTTCCAGGGACCGGATTCTGATGAAGAAATGAAAAAGTTACTATCATACCCTAAATAACCAGTTGCTGTAACAATTCCGATTATTGTAACCTCTTCTCCCTTCATTAATGATGGATATGTTCCATCTGCTCCGGGTTCAGTCGTGTATTGGATATCATAAATTGAAGTTATTATTTCTTCACCAATTTCAAAAGTGTTATCACTTTCATCAAAAATCAATGAGTTTGTTATATCTGTAATTCTAACCTTACATTGATCAGAAAGAGTATTAGGAATAATCCAATTATAGATGCCCAAACTTGCATCAACACTTGCTACTATCTCTGTCCAGGTATTACCATTATTGGTAGTATATTCAATCTTTATGTTACTCACAGGTGTGCTCTTCCAAAAAATTAAGACTGAAGTTCCCGGAATGCAATAATTACTTCCATTGGGTGAATTGAGTGTTAATTCATAAGGTAAAATTGAAAAAACGTTATCACTTTTATCATAAATATTTACATCGTTTATATCTGTAATTTTAATTTTACAACGATCAGAATCAATATTGGGAAGAGTCCAATTGTAGAAACCGGTACTAACTGGTGTGCTTGAAATAATTTCACTCCAGCTTTGTTCGTTATCGGTGGTATATTCTATCTTTAGATTATTACTATTACTTTCTTCCCAACTTATTTGTTGTGTTGTATTTTGCTCCCATTTTTCACCCCCATTTGGAGTCAATAAGGTTAACCCACTACTTGTGATTTCAAATTCTCTAACAACGTTACTTATCCTAAGTTCATCAATATACCCGTCAAAATAGGTATTAAATCCACCACCTGAGCCGATAAAAAGTGACTTAGAGTTTAACAAAGGCTGAGAGGTTGTTTCGGTTGCTCTTGATGCATAGTGTATTAATTCTCTGTCGGAATTATGAATTACTATTTTAATATTGTTGCATGAAGTTTTCCGGATATATGAAATATGATACCAGTTCCCTAATTCAAGAAAATCTTTATCTGTACGAATCGTTGTTCTATAGTCATCTGTTTCTTCGTTTGGATAAAAAGAACAATTCAAAGCTTTGGAAGTGAAATAATATGACGTAGGATCAATATAAATTGAATAATTAGATTGATAATAATAACCATCCCCGGGTTTACTTAGTAGCGTAAACTTTTCATCGGAAGTATTTCCAAATGAAGTTGGTTTGAACCACATTTCAATTGTCCAGTCGCCATTTAAATCAAGATCATTGTTATCTGCTATATCCAAGTAAGATTGATTACTCTGATTGCTGTTATCCAGGTATAGACACTGTCCCAATCCCAATTCACTGTTATCCGCAAATGATATTGTACCATGTGAATTTGGATTATTTGATAAAATTGATTGATTTGTTAAATCTCCATCAAAATGAAGGAGAACAACCGTATTATCGTCAGCAGTATAAGAATCATTCATAAGTAACTTTTTGTTTTGGTAATTGGGTTCTAAACCAATCAGCGCCCAGCTGCGCGATGAATAATTGCCAAATTTATAGAGAGGATAGTAAAAGCCGTTGCTACCAGGTCCCCAGCCCCAATTAATATGATAAAAATCGTCACCGTAATAGCCATCACATATAAAATAATGACCGGGACCTACTAACATAATCGGGCGCCCGTTATCCAATTCGTTTCGAAAAATATTATGCCATTCTACAGATGTAAAATCATCTCTATAATAGATTTCGCAAGTTGGCGAATAATCAAAATATTTTACGGCAGCAGCAGCATATTGATGTATTGCACCACCACCATGCCAAGCACCATCTACAGATACTGCTGCATGTAACATCAAGGTGGCAATATCAGTGTAAATCGGCTCGGGATCATCAAAATCAAGAGAAACCGGCATATTATCCCAATTGTAATATGTTGATTGAAAATCAGCCTCAATGGTGCAATCAAATCTATCATACCAATAACTGTGATAGCCAATACCATGAACAGGATATTGCCAATAGCGGAGTATTTGAGCCAATGCTGTGGGACCGCAGCTTGTGTTGTGATGACCATTACAACTCGCTGGTAGATCGGGTTCATCATCCAACGGGCAATAAGCATTATAAGGCCACGTCTGAGCCCATGTTACCGGTATTAATGGCTGAACTTCTTGAACAGCATAAGTAGTTTTAAAGTTGTCTGACTTTATAGATTCCTGTTCTGGAGTAAATTTAATATCGTTTGCAAGATTTTCATTCTTAACAAAATTATAGGACTCAAATAATGATTTTAAGGCATCCGGCTCATTCTCTTCAGAATAATTTGAATCGAAAGAAAAACCAAGAATCGGATTAAGCGATTCGTCGCCAGAAACCATTACCCACCCTTTCTCAAAATTCACAATGTAAAGCAGGGGTTCATCATCAACCTTTTTACAAATGATATTTACTATTTCAGAATTAAGATTGTGAGAACTTGCCCAGTTTTGCGAAATTGATTTTATTTCCTCATTATCAATTGCCTGGGCATAAATGAGGGTTGAAAAAAGAATAATTATTGTTAGACTCTTAATGATCTTCATTATTCCTCCAATATTTTCAATCAACTATCAACTAAATAGTCACTAACCTTGAGTTAGCTAACATGGTTTATTATATTACCATTATACTTTATTTGTATTAACTGTAGTTTACTGAATGTAGTTAATATTAACAAGTTAATAAATAAGGGCTTATTAACTTACCGTAATCATAAGATTTTATCTGCCCGGAAGGATCGGGGCTAGGTCCGACAAGTTCGTGGAAGGGGGGGGGTATTATCTCTCTTCTTCTTCTTGATTTCTGTCTACTGCTTACTACGAGTTACGCCTGCCCACCGTATGTTTCTTGATCATCGCAGGTTTACCGAAGATGATACCGAAGGTGGGAGTCACAAGCCTACGCTGCCCCAATTTTTTCACTGGATATTGGGATATTGAATAACTATAAACAATAAGATTATCACCATGACCCACAGCATGCAAATTGCCAATTACCGGTCACAGGTTACCGATCACCGTTCACTGTTTACCATTTACTTCTTCTTCATTTTCTCCAAACTCTTTAATCCATCCTGCCCGCTTTTGATAATATCATCTTCAACTCTTTTATGATACAGCTTCACTCAAGGGTTTCTTGCAGAAAGCGTTTTGCTATTTGTTTTGGACTTGTGTTCTTTTCAGACTTTGCTTGCTTTTTATCAATCTTAGTAGATGACTCTTCCGTTTTACTTGTCTCAACGCTCTTTGTTTTAGCCATATAACCTTCCCGAAATAAACCTCGGTTGGCTATTCCTGAAAAAATCATTTAGTTAAGTATTATTTTCTCTACAATGAGTATTGCAATTTGAGCCATTCCTGTTCCATAGATAGCTCCCCCGATAATATCGGAAGGATAATGGACGCCCAGGTAAATTCTTGCCATTCCGACAAGAAGTGCAAAGACAAACAACGGGATCGCAAGAAAAGGAGTAAAGTGAGCAATGATCATAGCGACCATAAAAGCGGCTGAAGTATGCCCCGAAGGAAATGAGAATTCATCAAGGGGATAAACCATATTTTCAACCTCATCATGAGCATTGAAAGGACGCACCCTGCGAATAGAATTTTTCAATATACGATAGATGGGGAATTCTATAGCAAAAGCTAGCAAAAAAACAAAAAGGGCCGGTTTGAAAATATCATTTTTTGAAAAATAGAGGTATAAAAAATACAATCCGTAAAAGTAGCCATCACCAATAAAAGAAATAATACGAAAAATCAATGGAAGCACAGTATTCCTGCGGAAATTAAATATGGTCCGAAAAAGTTTCAGATCAATTTTTGTGACTGTTGCTTTCATCTTTTTTTCTCAGAGGAACAAAGTAAACATCTGTAATGACATTCCCCTTCCACTCTCCATCTTTCTGCTCGTATAATACTAACAATTGATCGAATTTCCCAACAGGTAATATGAGTTTTCCGCTTGGTTTTAGCTGTGATAATAAATTTTCGGGAAGAGCCTCGGGAGCTGCAGATAATAATATGATATCATAAGGGGCGCGAGCTGAATGACCACTATGTCCATCCTTACAAAATATATCAACATTATCAATATTGAGTTTCTGTAAAACTTTTTTACTTCGTTTTGCCAGGTCCTCTTCCAATTCTATCCCTGTTATCTTTTTTACCAATAAAGAAAGTAGAGCGGTTACATATCCTGAACCGGAACCGATCTCCAATACTTTATCTTGAGGTTTCAACTCAAGCAATTCCAACATCAAAGCAACAACATATGGCTGAGAAATGGTTTGACCGCAACCAATTGGAACAGCTTGGTCCCTATAGGATCTTTCGTTTTCATCTTCAGGCATAAAAAGATGCCTGGGAATTGTCAGGAAAGCATCTAGGATGCGGCGGTCGCGAATACCGTATTCCTTGAGAAGCTTCACCATTTTTTCTCGTTTTGTATATTTGCCGTGTTCAGCGTATCGGGATGTACTGATCTTTTTCACTTAGTTGAACCTTATGTGTGAAATTAGCTTTTCACTTGGTGTATAATACTAAACAATTGACAATTGAAAAAGGACAATTGACAATTTAATACATTCTGAATGATAAGAAATAGCTTAGAGCTTTAATTCATTATTTGTAAAGAAACTCAGGGACTTTGTAGAAGTCATATTTTTGCAGTATCTGAATTAACCGGGATATCTAAAACCCTGGAAAAATAACATATTTGAGTATAAAAGCAGAACAATGCATTTGAATAAACTATTTAGCTATTGATCATATATTAATTTGAAGTTTTTTACTTGATTCTTGGGTTTTGATTCTTTGACCCTGGATCTTTAATAAAATGAGGAGGAGAATAATATTTTATGATTTTCTTATTGGCTTTCTGCGAGTAGTAGGTTTACGCTGATACGTTTTCTCTACTCGAATTATATGTCCTTTATGCATAACAAGGGTAATATCAACCAAACGGTGACGGACTAAAGATTGCGCAGATGCGAGAACTAGTGTCCGGTTATCCTGTTTGACATTTTTCTTCAATAAAGTGACATATTTTTTTACAAAATAATCATCCAATGAATCAAAACAAGGATCATCGATGATGATAAGTTTTGAATCCTGTAAAAAGACAGATAATAAAGCGATCTTTTTACGAGTTCCGGATGAAAGTTCGGTCATTTTCCGATTCGCGATATCCTGTAATGCGAAATCGTCCAACAACTCCATAACCGTGCGATAAGCAAGCGGTGATGATAGTCTTTTTGCCTTTACGGCATCTAATAATGTCGCCAGTGGTGTTTTCTTGAATTTCAACCCTTCCTGGCTGATATATGTAATTAAACCTTTAACGATCTTGGTAGAATATTGTTTTTTTGCCCCGGATTTACCTTCAAAATAAATGGTTCCTTCGTTGATCTTCTGTTCATGGGCAAAAACTTCCAGCAAACTGGTCTTTCCAGAGCCATTCGGCCCTTGGATCTGATATATTAATCCCGAAAATAGGGTTGATGTATAGATCTCGATCGGTTGATGAGGTTTTTTTACTTTGATATTCTCAAGTTGTAGAAGTGGAGTTTGTTCACTCATAGTCATTTAACCTTTCAACGTATTCTCCTCCCTGTTTTTCAAAAAGCCTTCAAACATAATGTTAAAAGAACTAAAATGAAATAGTTTATTAGTAATAAGGCAAAATCATCAAGTAAAAAACTTGACTCAAGTTTTTTACTCAAAATTGCCTATTTTTATGTGATATCAATGACAAAACACTTCAAAAACTTGAGTCAAGTTATCTGCAATAATTCGTAATTGAGATTAAATCTCAATTATCTGCTTGGATAATGTGACAATAATCGCTATTTTTTTTGCATGATGAGCAACAATGAACAAATTACCCCAATTCCCTTAAGCAAAGCTGTCGTTGACAGACGCTACCGGGTATTAAGTGTAGATGCAAAGGGAGCGGTACGGCAACGCATGCTGGACATGGGATTGGTACCCGGCATTTGTTTAGCTGTTGTTCGTTTTGCTCCTTTTGGAGATCCCATTGAGATCCGTATTCATCGTTTTCTTATGAGCCTGCGTAAAGAAGAAGCCCAAAATGTCATAGTTACGGATATTGGCCCCATCCCCCATTATGGTCAAAAATTAGGACGAGGACGCGGTCTTGGGCGTATGAGGCATTTTCATGGTAAACGATAAAACCATTCATGTTGCCCTTGCCGGTAATCCTAATTCCGGCAAAACATCCATTTTCAACTGCCTTGCAGGTGCCAATCAGAAGATTGGTAATTTCAGCGGTGTTACTGTTGAAAAAGTAGAAGGTACCTTTAAACATAAAGGCTATACCATTCGCCTTGTTGATCTACCGGGCACATACAGCCTTTCTCCTTATAGTCCTGAAGAAAAAGTCGCCCGCGATTATATCCTCCAAAAGAAACCGGATATGATCATTAATATTCTTGATGCTACTAATCTGGAGCGCAATCTGGTACTTACCACTCAACTTATGGACCTTGAAGTTGAGCTCTTAGTCGTCATGAATATGATCGATGAGGTAGAGAAACAAAATACATCCATTGATTTTGAACAATTTGAACTTCTAGTTGGTGCTCATGTTATTCCTGCGTCTGCATTGACACGTGAAGGCATTCCAAATCTTCTGGATCATATCGTAGATATTAAATCCAAAGCTATCGAGACCAAAAAATACAAGCATACATATACCGATAAAATCGAGAGTTATATTCTTGAACTGAGCAATATTATTGCATCAAGAAAAGTTGGTCAACACCTCCCCACTCGCTGGCTGGCGATCAAGCTCATTGAAAAAGACGCTGATGTGATCGCTCTACTTAAACCAACGCCCTGTTGGGAAACAATTAAAGTCGCTCTAGAAAATATCCGCTCAGATATCCGTAAATATCATCAGCATATGGAACCGGATGTCTATCTTGCAGAGGAACGAGCCGCATTCATTAATGGGGCTATCAAAGAAACAGTAATAAACACCGAAGAAGAAGCCGAATCTTTAACGGAAAAGATTGACAACATTCTTCTTCATCGCTTTTTAGGATTACCGATATTTGTTTTGATCATGTACGCGATTTTTCAGTTGACCTTTAGACTTGGCGAATACCCCATGCAGTGGATCGATCAACTTTTTCAGCTATTCACAAATTTCCTGGACGGAATTATTCCCGCATCAATGGCAAAGTCCATTTTGCTTGACGGCGTGATCGCAGGTGTCGGAGGTGTACTGGTCTTTTTACCTAACATCCTCATACTCTTTCTATGTATTTCCGTGCTTGAGGCCACCGGATATATGGCTCGAGTTGCATTTGTCATTGATAAGCTTATGCACCGTATTGGTCTTCATGGTAAATCATTTATTCCTATGATCACAGGTTTTGGATGTTCTGTTCCTGCTATGATGGCTGTAAGAACCCTGCGAAACCGCGGAGACCGTATCACCACCATGATGGTTATACCTTTTTTTAGTTGTGGTGCCAAACTTCCCCTGTATACTGTGATTATCTCTGCATTTTTTGCTCCAAAAACAGCAGGTAATGTGCTCTTTGGAGTTTATCTCTTTGGTATCTTTATTGCACTTATTTCTGCAAAACTTTTAAAATCAACGGTATTTAAAGATGACTCGGAACCTTTTGTCATGGAGCTTCCGCCCTATCGTATGCCTTCGACTCATAGCATGTTACAGCAAACATGGATGCGCGCATGGATGTATATAAAAAAAGCCGGGACAGTTATCCTGCTTGCCAGTATTATTATCTGGTTTGCCGGTTCTTATCCTAAGAATGATGAAGTGCATCAAAAATATAAAATGCTCCGTCTGCAAGAGCAAGCTGACACGGAACATCTTGATCGCTTAGAAAAAGCAGAACAATTATCTTTCAGTATTGCCGGACGTATAGGAAAATTTCTTGAGCCCATTTCTAAGCCCCTTGGTTTTGATTGGCGGCTCAATATAGCCCTTGTGAATGGTTTGGCTGCTAAGGAGATCGTAGTATCGACTATGGGTACGATCTATGCAATTGGTGATACCGGAAGTGGGACAAAAACGCTTGCTGAATCCTTAAGAGAAGATCCGGAATATAATCAGGCGGTGGGTATCTCTTTTATGATCTTTGTACTCCTGTATATTCCCTGCATTGCAGCTGTGGCCATTTTCCTTAAGGAAAGCAAATCAAAATTATGGACCGTGGTATTTGTCGCCTATACCCTTTCCGTCGCTTGGATTGTATCCTTTTCAGTCTATCAATTAATGAATTTATTTGCTTCATAGAGACGATTTATGAAAAAGAAAACTGCACATGAACAGTTTATAGCTTATCTTCGTTCCGAAGGTAAAAATATCACCCCTGAGCGCTTGCATATTCTTGACGCTGTCTTAAATCAAAAAGCGCATTTCAAGATTGATGATATGATTGAGAAAATGAGCTGTGCTAAAAAAAGAGTATCCCGGGCAACGGTCTACCGCAGTATCAAAACCATCGAAAATGCCGGCTTGATAAAATATATCCGAAGTATTAACGATGAAAAAATTTACGAAGTTCAAAAAGAACATCACGATCATATGATCTGTGAATCCTGTGGCAAGATCTTTGAATTCCATGACAAAGATCTTGAAACCCTTCAGGATTTAATTTGCGAATCACATGGGTTTACACCAAAACGGCATACTATGAAGATCTTTGGAATATGTGAGAAATGTAAAAAGGATGACTAGTTACCAGCCTTCGCTAAAGCTTCGGCACGGCAAGCTGGTAACTGGTAACTGGTAACTGGTAACTGGCCTGTCCGGCGTAGCCTTGGCGTAGACGGATAACTGGTGAAATAAATATTAATAAAAATAATAGCGTCATCCTGAACTTGCCTGCCGGGCGTAGCTCGAAGGGCGAAGACTGGTTTCACCGATATTCATCGGCGCAGGCAGGATTTTTTTGTTATTACGATTCCCTATAATTATAAATGATTTTAGAATTTTGAGATTTCTCCACTCCGGTCG
>DAOVOB010000232.1 GCA_030629925.1 Fidelibacterota bacterium | reverse complement strand
CCATTCTTTCCTTCCCTGCCTTTCTTATTGTTAAAAATCAAGATTTCTCTTAACTTTAAAGATGTATTGTTCCATTGCCTTCCCACAGGACGTTTATCAGACATATACTTATTCGGTACCGGAATCTTTAAGCGATAAACTTAAAGCCGGTATGCGCGTTAAGGCCTCATTTGGTTCGCGGGCACAGATTGGATATTGTGTCGAAACAATGCTGGTACTACCATCTAAGCCTTCTTACAAACTTAAAGCAATATCAGACGTTGTTGATAACGCTCCGATCTTTTCCGAAGATCTAATAAAGTTGATCAAATGGATTTCGAATTATTACCTTGCCCCCATCGGTATCTGTTTTCGCGCCGCTCATCCCTCTGAAACAGGATTTAAACGACAGGAATTTTGTTTCGTTAGCGAAGGCGAAGATCATAATAAATGGCCGGATGTTCCCATAAGCGGTTTATCTATGATGGATTTTGTTACTCTTCCCGAGATACGTCAGCAAAAGATCAAAGAGGGTCTTTCTTCCAGGATATTATTTGTCGATAATATTTTTCCCAAAGTTAAAGAAGCTCGTCGTGTTGCTGCCGTCAAAATCCTTAACAAAGAACTCCCTATCACATCACGCCAACAAGATGTAATAAATCTTCTTTCCTCCTTAGATATACCCCAAGAAGAGATCCGAGTTATTCAAAAAAAGTTACATTGTTCGCCGGCTGTTATCAAAAAGCTTATTGAGAATGGTGTGCTTTTAAAATTTGAAATGGAAGTTCCGGCTGATCCTTTTGATCATCTTGTGGCGGAACGCAAACGTGATGTAAGATTATCTTCTGAACAATCTGATGTTATTGATAATATTGAAAAACAGTTCGATACTTTTTATCCCGTTCTACTTCACGGAATAACCGGGAGCGGTAAAACAGAAGTATATATTGAGTTAGCTAAAAAACAGCTGGCGGCGGGTAAACAAGTTCTGATATTGGTTCCGGAGATCGCAATTACTCCACAGATCGCTGCGCGTTTTCGCTCCACTTTCGGAGAAAAAGTTGCTATCTGGCATAGTCAGATGTCTGATTCGGAACGCCTCTGGACCTGGACGCAAATACAAAAAGGGGCAATTCGAGTTGTTGTGGGAGCACGATCTTCTCTTTTTGCACCCATGAACAATATTGGCCTTATTGTCGTCGATGAAGAACAAGAAGCTTCATACAAGCAAGATGATCAGGCTCCACGATATCATGCTCGTGACGCTGCCATTATGTACGCACACATCCTCAACATCCCTATTATCCTCGGATCCGCTACACCGAGTCTTGAATCCTACTATCAATCTGCTATGGGTCGTTATCAGCGCCTGGAATTAAATCAACGCTTTGGTGGGGCTCAATTACCCCATGTCCATTTGATCGATATGACAGAAGCACCTCGAATGGGACTTTTTAGCCAGGAAATATTAAATGCGATAGGAAAAACTATCAAGAATGGGAAACAAGCCATTATTCTTCAGAATCGTCGTGGCTATAACACGGTTATGGTTTGTAGCGAATGTCAGCAGGTTCTGCAATGCCCAAGTTGTAGTGTTGCCTTAACTTATCATAAACGCCTTGATAAATTAATGTGTCATGTATGTAATGCCACTTATCCTCTTACCAACGTATGTTCTCACTGTAATACACCCACTCTAAATGCTATGGGGCACGGCACACAAAAAATAGAGGAAGAGCTGAAGAAATTTTTTCCTGAAGCACGCATTGCGCGAATGGATATGGATACTACTCGCACGAAGCATGCTCATGCAAGAATATTAAATGAATTTGAGCAACACCGGCACGATATTCTTCTTGGCACTCAAATGATAGCAAAGGGCTTGGATTTTCCGAACGTGACTCTGGTGGGGGTCATGAATGCTGATACGGGTATTGGTATTCCGGATCATCGTGCAAGTGAACGTCTATTCCAATTGATCTATCAGGTAAGTGGACGTAGCGGGCGCGGAAAACATCCTGGAGATGTATATATTCAAACCTTTTCGCCCGAAGAACCATTGATCAAAATGGCGGCTAAGTTAGAATTACGCGCTTTTTATAATCTCGAACTATTTCAAAGAAAAACACTCCAATATCCTCCTTTTAGCCGCCTATTCCTTGTACGTGTAAGTGGTAAAAATGCCAGAGAAGTTGAAGCTGCGACCGGTCGGATGTATAAAGCCTTGGTTGCTAAAATATCACCATCAAATTGCCTGGGTCCGGCCCCGTCTCCAATTGAACGCGTAAAAGATAAAACACGCTGGCAAATTCTTATTAAAGCTGATCGAAAAATTGACCCGAATGGTAATAGAGCCGCAAGTATTTTAACGCATGTCCTTAAAAACTTCAGACAACAGGAAAAGGGTGTAAAAGCACTTATTAACCGTGATCCCGTATCACTCATGTAACACTATTGACTATGGAAAAATTATATCAAAAACTCGGATTTAATCTTGTCAGGGAAAAACTGGCAGGATATACATCAACGGAAAATGCAAATTTAAAAGCACTTTCGGGGGCATCTTTTCTACCAAAATTTATCTATTTATTGAAACAGAAACAACATCTTGAAATGCGCGACCTATTGGCTTTAGATACATCACTTCCTTTGATCGGCTTTCCGACTCAAGAAGAAATTATATCAAAAGGGAAAGTCAACGGAACTGTACTGCATGAAGAAGAGCTCTATGGTCTGGCCGAGATCATGCAGCACACGCGACAAGTATCTACGTATTTCCATCATAGGGAAGATAAATATTCCGAATTAAAGAAACTGATAAGAATATATAATCCGGATCTTAAGGATCTTGAGCAACAACTTTTTAAAATATTCAATTCAGAACGCCAGATCGCAGATAACGCTTCCTCAGAACTCTTCAGAT
>DAOVOB010000062.1 GCA_030629925.1 Fidelibacterota bacterium | reverse complement strand
CTCTGCATTTCTCGGTATCGAATTGATCCGTGAATATATTGCAAAGGGTTACTCGATAAATCTTGCTCAGGAATTGGTATCATCCAAAAGTGTTTTTACAACTCATACACCCGTTCCTGCAGGAAATGATGCCTTCAACGAAAACATGATGAAAGAATATTTTGCTGCACAGTTGGATCCTTACGATATTTCCTGGGAGCAGTTCTTTTCAATAGGTAAAGATACCACCACCGGTTTATTCAGCATGACCATTTTGGCTTTAAATTGTTCAAAAAGCTCAAACGGCGTCAGTGAACTGCACGGTGAAGTCAGTCGTAAAATATGGAATGAAGTCTGGAAAGATGTGCCCTTTTATGAAGTGCCTATCACACACATCACCAACGGTGTCCATACGGAAACCTGGATGGCCAAAAACTTCAAGAAACTTTACTCAGATTATCTGAATGATAATTGGCTGGATAATATTGACGATCCCAAAACATGGGACAAGGTGGATACTATTCCCGGTAAAACCCTTTGGGAAGCACATGCTGAACGTAAGACACGTCTGGCAGAGGTCGTAAAAGACCGTATACGCGCCCGTAACGAACGGAATAGTGTTCCGACACATATTACAGACAAGATCTGTGAAAATATCCGTGAGGACGCTCTTTTCATCGGTTTTGCCCGTCGTTTTGCAACTTATAAAAGAGCTACATTGATATTCCATGATGAGAAACGCTTGTTAAAGCTATTGAGTGATAAGGATAAACCTGTTGTGATCTTCTTTGCCGGTAAAGCACATCCTGCCGATCGTCCCGGACAAGAATTGATCCGTCAGATCTATAAACTGTCCATGAAAGACGAATTCCTCGGTAAGATCGTTCTGCTGGAAAATTACAATATGTCTCTGGCCCGTTATCTTGTATCCGGTGTGGATGTTTGGTTGAACAATCCGCGACGTCCGCGCGAAGCCAGTGGAACATCCGGCGAGAAAGTTCCGATCAATGGCGGCATCAACTTCTCTGTTCTTGACGGCTGGTGGCGTGAGGGCTACAACGGCAAGAATGGCTGGTCCATCGGTGAAGAAAAACAATACGACCATCTTGATATTCAGGATAGCGAAGATGCCAATAGTCTATACTACACTATGGAAAATTCTCTTATCCCCGAATATTATGAACTTAATGATGACGGCTTCTCCCCCGCCTGGATCAAGCGTATGAAAGAATCCATCAAGACCGTGACACCCACTTTCAGCACCGCTCGAATGGTAAAAGATTATGTGAATGATCTCTACGTTCCGACGCATGTTTACAGTAAAAGCATTGAAGCTGATAACGAAAAAGGTGCCAGGGATCTGACAGAATGGAAAGAAAAGGTCAGAAAGTCCTGGAATAAAATCTGGGTTACCGAGATCAACCCCGTTGGTGATTTTACAAATGAACTCACTATTACTCTTAAAGCAGATATAGACCTTGACGGCTTAAGTCCGAATGATGTGATTGCAGAAGCAATGCTGGTCCGCGAAGGTTTTGAAGACCAACGTCCGGTAGAAGTTAAAGAACTCACATTAAAAGATACCAAATCAAATCGTCACATTTACAGTGGTGAATTGCAGGTGCCAAAAGGCGGCAAATACAAATACGGTATTCGTGTCCGTCCTGTACATCCCCTCTTGAAAACACCATTTGAACTCAGATTGATCAGGTGGATGGAAATATAAATACGTAAGACGTGAAACGTAAAACGTGAATTGAAATAAATAATGTGGGGGCTCGACACTTGTCTTTCGTAGCTTTAGCGTAGGATGATGTCGAGCCCTTTTCGTTTTTGCGTTGAAATGGTGATCGGTGATCGGTGATTGGACGTCCTAAAATATAATCCTTGTTTACAAATAAAATTTGATGTCATTTCGACCGTAACAAAGTGAAGTGGAGAAATCTCAAATTACTCATTTCATTATTATATTTTCAGAATCATGACTACAGAGAGATCTCCCTTCGGGACCCCTACGGGGCTGAAACAAGTTCAGGATGACGCACCTCCTTCCCTCTCACGTTTTACGTTTTACGTCTCACGCCTTATACATTTTTCATTTTTAATTCAAACCATTTGTTCTTAATATACATACGTCTTTTACATTTAGGAGGGAAACTTATGAAAAGATATAATGGGACTCCCATTAAAACCATTACGGCTATTAATCAACTTTTTCCGTATGTCATGCCAAATCGAAATGGTTCGATGGTATATTTGGATGTTAGTGTGGAAATTGAAAACGCTTTAGCTTATCTGAAAGAAACCAATAAAGACAGGCCAAAAAACGATCAGATCAAGATCTTTGATCTGCTTCTTACCGCCATTCATCGTATATATCTGGAACGCCCGCGTCTGAATCGTTTCATTATAGGAAAACGGTATTATCAAAGGAATGAACATGTTTATTTCTTTGTTTCAAAACGGGAATTGACTGACGAAGGAGAAGAACGGACAATCGGCTTGAAATTGGGACCTCGTGATGGAATTTTTGAAGTTCATAAAAAAACTCGTGAAGATATCAAAGAATCTAAGACTGGAAAGTCGGACAAAAGCGATGAAAAAGCTGTTGAGATCCTGATGAAACTTCCTCGTTGGTTCATTAGATTCTTTGCCTGGTTTATGTATAAATTTTTGGATGAAAGAAATATGATGCCAACAGATCTTACTTCAACGGATAGCATGCACGGATCTGCTTACATTGCAAATCTGGGATCATTTGGAGTTCAGCATCCCCCATTTCATCATCTCTACGATTATGGCGACCTCTCCCTGTTCTTTGTTCTTGGCGGATTGAAAAAAGAAGCCGTGGTCGATCAGGAGACCGGCGAGATCTCTGTTAAAACAGTTATCCCTATCCGTGTAACCATTGATGAACGCATCGCCGACGGTATTTATTTTAATAACACCTTCCATCTGTTAAATGACTTTATACAAAACCCAAAAAAACTTGAAACCTTCCCGGAAGATCAAAAAGATCCTTATCCCGGTGTAAAATTCAAAAAAAATAAACGACCGGTATAAATAACAGTTCAATATTGTTGTTATAATAAGAAACGCCCCGAGATCGGGGCGTTTCTATTTTACTGCTTAATCTTATTAGTTTACTTAGGAAATGTCGGTAATGCCGGCATAATAATGGTTGTTTTGCTATCAACACTCATAGCAGAAAATACACCCAATGCTCCGTTTGAAATATTTGAATGTGGATTATAGGGTGTTGATGACATGATAGGATTTGAATTAAATACATCATTCAAGGTTTCAAAGTAAATATAAACACCCCGATCAACTGCATAGGCTTTAACTTCAACGGTATCACTCAGATAAAATCGCGAAAACATTCTCATGTAATTCAGGGTGTCATTTTCCGCACCTTCATCATCACTTGTAGCATATCCTGAGGTCACATCCTCACCATTAAGAATGTATTTTAAAAGGTAGTAATTCTCTTCGATCGGGTCATCATACATATCTATGAAAATCAAATATGGTATTGTATCCATTCTTCCACCGGGATGAAAACCTGTGCTATCATCAAATCCACCAAATGCCGGTATTGAAATCGGTGTCAATTGATAAATATGTGGTTCAGGAGGTAAGTACGAACTTGCTTCATATATTTCTGTATCATGAATGATTGTTAATTGATAATTTGATCCGGTTTTTCCGTACATGCTAGTACTTTGATACATCCCATTGCCTTTGTGAGCCAGTGTATCAGGAGTATTATCATCTTCTTGGATAATCACCGTAGCATCACATATACAACGCTGAGTATCCGGAGAGAAATACGAAGTTGTTTCTTGTATCAAAACCTGCGCCAGAGAATCTTTGATCACTTTCCCTTCGACCACCAAAGCCGGATCGGCAAGATTAAGATCAATATTGATCACTTTTTCGCAAGATGCTAGTGCTATTAGAGCGATCAAAAATATTAATAGTAACTTTTTCATATTTATGCCTTAAAAATTAAGGTTGAAGGTTATGGATGGAACAATACCGAATAGTGCCAATTGCACGGCTTCCATATCGCCCGGAGTTGTTTCACTTTCTCTAAAATAGATCGAATAAGCGTTATAACGATTATATACATTGTAAATTGAAAAGTCCCAGGCTGTTGTATAATTTCGTTTGTGTTCTTTTCCATCCAGATGAAAATTCAAGTCCATGCGATGATAATCCGGCATGCGATAGCCGTTTCTTTCGGTATAATATGGAATGACCTGATCTTCAATAATATATTGTCCACTTGGGAATGTCACGGCATTCCCGGTATAGTACACCCAGGTCCCCGAGACAGTCAGTCGATCGGTAATTTTGTAATTCATTACAATTGAGAGATCATGAGAACGGTCGTATTTAGCAGGATACCAGTCACCATCATTGATATTTTCGATCTGATGTTCCGTGCGAGCCAGGGTGTAAGAAAACCAACCGGTTAATTTTCCGAATTTCTTCTTTATATATAGCTCAAGGCCATAGGATCTACCTTTTCCGTTCAATATCTGTGATTCAATTTTATCATTGAACATAATATTCGTACCATCTTCAAAATCTGATACGTTCTGCATATCTTTGTAATAAACCTCAATCGATGTTTCAATATTATTATCATCGAAGTTGTGGAAATACCCAAGAGCAAATTGATCAACGATCAGGGGTTTTACCAGTGTTGAACTTGATATCCAAACATCTGTCGCCTGTCCGGAAGTACTGTTGGATAGCATATGTAAATATTGCGCCATGCGATTGTATGAAGCCTTAATTGAATTTTGACCCGTTAAGCGATAATTAAAGGAGATCCGTGGTTCAAGATTCCAATAATATTGTGCCGTTTCCCAATCATCGTACCAAGTTGAATCTGTTTTGACATTATCATCATCATAGCTATATATCCAACCCGGACCCAATTGATCATACATAGAAAATCGTAAGCCGTATTCTGCCCCTAAAAGAGGTGTGATCTGATGTTTATTTGAAATATAGGCACCGCTTTCCAGAGAATATTGTTCATCCATGATCAAACGGAAATCACTGCTATCTGTACCGGTTATTAATCTGCCCGGATTAAATTTATAACGAGAGGCATTAAGCCCCATCTTGACTGTATTATTTGGATTAGGAAAATAAGTTAAATCCTCTTTAACCGTATAATTGTCTATTCCCGAACTCATAGATATTTGATCGGACAATTTAAAGCCATAGTCATATTTGCTATAAATTACAGACAGGTTTGAAAACAATTTATTACCAAAAATATGGTTCCATCTGCCTGTAAAAGTGGTATTTCCCCAACTCGTCCCCATAATATCCTTAAAACCGAACACATCTTCACCGAAATATCCCGAGAAAAATACACGGTTATCATCATTCAGTTTAAAATTCAACTTGGCATTAAGATCATAGAAATATAATTGAGTATCATTTGTGATCATATCCAGAGGTAATGCTTTTAAGATAATATCTGCATAGCTTCGTCTACCGGAGATAATGAATGAACATTTATCTTTAATTATAGGACCTTCCAGAGTCAGTCGTGAAGATATTAAGCCAATTCCCGCTCTTCCGGAGAATTTCTTATTATTTCCATTATTCATTGATACATCAATAACTGAAGATGCTCTTCCACCATAATAAGCCGGAATACCACCCTTATATACTGTGACATCATTTAAGGCATCGGAATTAAAGACAGAAATAAAACCCATCAAATGCGAAGGTGAATAGACAGTCGCCTCATCCAGAAGAATAAGATTTTCATCATTTGCTCCTCCACGCACCGAAAAACCCGTGCTGCCTTCAGAAGCCGAACTGATACCGGGAAGTAATTGTATGGTTTTTAGTATATCCGACTCACCGAATAGCACCGGCATGATCTCAATGGCTTTAATATCAAGCTTAGCCACGCTCATTTGCGTAGAACTTACATTATTATCTGGTCGATCTGCAGTGACCGTCACTTCATTAAGAGCAATAACCGATGAGATCAGCTCCATATTTATAATTGAATTTTTGCTCAGATCGATCTCTGTCTTTATGGAAGTATAACCCATAAATGAAAAAGTAACCTGATGCTCGCCCTCAGGCAATGTCAGCGAATAAAATCCATAAGAATTTGTAAAAGTCCCTGATGAACTTTCATCTACAGATATTGCTGCGCCAATTAGATCTTCTCCTGTCGAAGCATCGCTAATAACACCGCGTAAAGAGTAATTTGTAACAGCATAGACAAAGGTCAATGTTAGAAAAAGTATTGAGAGAATTCGTTTGAGCATTTATACTCCATTTTCGTTAAGAAAGCAAATGAAGGATATTAAAATTCCTTCTCCCCAGAATACATACTATCCACAAGAACCACAGTTCCCAAAACTGTTGCAATATCTTGAAAATAAATAGCTCAAAAAGCTAATGCTATTTAATGTAATATGGGGTTGAGTATTAATGAAGGCAACTTTATCTCATGGGTAAAACATAAAAGTATATTGATAGAAAATGACAAAGTGTTCCCAGCAACACAAAGAAGTGAAAAATGGCGTGATTACCGGGGATCTTTTTAATAGCATAAATGACAGCTCCGAGAGTATAGGCTATTCCGCCGGCAAAGAGGAGTATGACCCCTTCGATCGCCAAATTTGCGATAAGCGGTT
>DAOVOB010000256.1 GCA_030629925.1 Fidelibacterota bacterium | reverse complement strand
TTGTGCCTGTTTTCCATTGCCCCACGGTGCTTCGTGATACGGTCTCACTGACCACATCCACAGTAAAACCCTTGGGCAGTAACTCCACCACGGTCAGGCAGATTCCGTTGATAGCGACGGAATCGTCTATTTCGATTTCCCCGTCCAATTTTTCTGATGTAATGCTCAATCGTAAACCGCTGCTACCGGGCTTAATCGATTTGATGCTTCCTATTGTTTCTATAATTCCTGTGAACATATTTATCCTTCGGAATGGTCCAGACCATCCCCTGCATTGTATTTATTGATAATTCCTGTAAAATGCATATCCGGTCCGCTTTTTTCCCAAATACTTTCAATGAATTCCATAGCATTATCCATCGGTCGGGCCGGAATCTCCATCATGCGAATTCCTTTTCCAATCAATTTGGCTGCCATGAATATCTCAAGACGATCTATGCATCCCAGCTCTGCCAGCATACTCTGTAACCTGCCACCGCCCTCGACCAATATGGATTGCACTCCTTGCCGTCCCAATTGCCGCAAACCATCTTCTAGTCCCTGGTTCCCAAATTTATCCGTTTCAATAAGCTCAACACCTCGTTGTCTCATATTATATTTCCACACAGGCGTACTTTGCGGACCTGTAATAATGGTGGTTGAAACTTCTTTTGCACTGTGGATCATTTTAAGTCGATCCGGCAATACTCCTTCGGGATCGTAAACCACTCTCAAGGGATGTTCACCCTCGGCATCCCGGACAGTTAACTCAGGATCATCGGCAAAAACCGTCCCCACTCCAACTAGAACAGCGTCTGCATTCGCACGCATTTTATGAACGGTAATTCTGGATTCCGGAGAGCTGATCCATTGGGAGTGCCCCTGTTCATCCGCAATATAGCCATCAAGCGTGATCGCAGATTTCACAATGATATAGGGAAAATTCTCTGTCATCATTTTAATAAAAGGCTGATTCAATGCTGCACATTCATCTGCCAAAACATTGCTGACAACCTCAATCCCGGCTGCTTGCAGTTGACGAATACCCTTGCCCGCGACCCGTGGATTGGGATCTTCCATACCAATAATGACTTTCTTGATCCCGGATGCAATGATCAGATCCGTACAAGGGGGTGTTTTGCCTGTATGACAGCAGGGTTCAAGTGTTACGACCATCTCGCAAGCTTCAAGATCTTTTCCGGCATCTTGTATGGCATTTACCTCTGCATGCGGACCGCCGTAATTCGCATGAAACCCACGGCCGATGATCTCTCCATTGCGAAGGACCAAAGCACCGGTACGTGGATTAGGGCAAACTCGGCGCTTGACCGATCCAGCAAGGTGGATCGCTTCAAGCATTAACTTCTCGGCGGGCCCGATGATTTTCTTGTCCATAAAAAATTCCCCATGAATTCGGGGAAAATAAGTGTAAGCATGTTATTATCTTCTCTCATCCGGACTATAACCGTCGGCGACTGAATTTCACAGTCTCAATCCGTCTATTGACAGACTCGCGGGCTTTCACCGCCGGTAGGGATATTCTCCCTTCCCCGAAGACAATCAAATATATAGTAAAGCAGCCTGACTCGCAACGTCTTTATTTTTATAGAAATTCATAAAAACGTTCTGCTTGATTCTCCCAAAATATGCGAACAAAATTCTGCAAATTTATAAATTCTCTGTCTTTTCACTTATCACTTCTCATTAGGAATTTTGAAATGACGTTCATAGATTATACCATTGATTATACGTAATTAACAATAGAGTGCACAAAAGGATCGACAATTGTCTCCTATTCATGTTGCTTCGCAGTTGAATTGGATGCCGTTGTCATTTTTGTTTTCAGGAAAGGCCAAAACATGAAAATCATTACAATAGCTTTGGGCGGTAACGCACTGGGAAAAACACCCGCTGAACAACAGAAAAATATTGCTGTAGCTGTCCCCTCTTTGGTGGACCTGATCACCCAGGGACATAAAATTATTCTAACACATGGTAATGGGCCTCAAGTCGGAATGATCTATAAATCATTTGAATACGGCGCTGCGAACAGTGATAAGATCGCAGCAATAGATCTTCAGGAATGTACAGCGATGAGTCAAGGATATATTGGATACCACCTTCAACAGGGTATTATGAAAGAACTTAGGCACTTGGGCATGCCCTGGAACGTTTCCACACTTGTTTCCCAGGTTGAAGTGGACCCAAAAGATCCATCCTTCAAAAACCCCTCAAAACCTATCGGTGATTTCTACACCCAAAAAGAAGCACTCACGATGATGCGTGAAAAGCCCGAACAAATATTTAAAGAGGATGCAGGACGAGGGTGGCGACGCGTCGTTGCTTCTCCAAAACCGATATATATTGTTGAACAAAAATCAATTTTAAATCTTCTCGATCATAAGTTTATTGTCATCACATGTGGTGGTGGAGGCATACCTGTAATAAAGGATGGAAACAGTAATTATCATGGTGTTTCTGCAGTGATCGATAAAGATTTTACAGCCGCCATGCTAGCCGACCTTGTTGAGGCACATTATTTATTTATTTTGACAGCAGTCGACCATGTTTACC
>DAOVOB010000236.1 GCA_030629925.1 Fidelibacterota bacterium | reverse complement strand
TCCTTTATCACTAGAACTGTATCGACAGACCTGCTCGGAACTGACGAGGATCATTATAGACTTCGGGGTTATAAATGAAAGAATTGTCAACATCGCGGTTAACAATTGCGGCATCATTTTCCTGATTATAGAATCTACCTGATCCTATATAGCTGATATACATAGAATTAAGAACATTATATACATCAACAAAAACATTCATTTTAACCGGTCCTATCTTAATCAGACGATTTATCCGGAGATCAACGTTATATTTCCAAGGCAATCGAAGATCATTGGTCAAACCGGTTCCGTATGAGGAATACGGAAGACCACTATTGATATCTACCTGTATATTTGCTCGCCAGTTCCTTAGTAAAGGAGATAAACGGGCTGGAGTCTTAAGCGTAACATTTGCATTGATCGTATGTGTCTGATCATAACTTAATGGAAACATCTTTTGATCTGCTTGAAATAATGGAGCATTGTAATCGTTATACAAACGGCCTTGTGCCGAAGAGTAAGTATAATTTATGGATGCACCCCAAAAATCTGTTAGAGCTTTATACAATGCAAATTCAACACCTTTAATATTGGCGTAATCGGCATTTACATAAATATTTCCATCACTCGATGTATTAATAAAAACGTATTTCTGATAGTTCATCAGGTTGGTTACATCTTTATAATAACCTGTAATTGATACCTTCAAAGTCGGTGTAAAAAGGTGTTCCAAAGAAATATCATAAGAAACGGTTTTTTCAGGTTTTAATGAAGGGTTGCCAACATAGTTACCGGTTGTCGTCAGATTATCATACATGAGATTTCTGTATAGATAGTATGAATCAGGACGTTGGAAATAATGCCCGTATGTAAACATCACCTTGTCTCTATCCGTGATCGGGTATGAAATACCAAATCTGGGTGAGATCTGATGAGAGGGTTTAGCTTCTTGGGGATCTGTAAGAGCCGGTAAACCGGTTGCCGTATCAATTAATGAGAACGGATTCTCAAAATCGCCCGGATATATAACCGGATCACCAAAGCCACTGGGATTAAAGTAATCATAACGTAATCCAACAAGTGCGACTAATCCCTTGAATTCCATTTTATCCTGAACATACATTCCAAGATCAAGATTATCCTCTGACCAGATATCTGTTCTGAAATAGTTTCTTGAATAGCTTGTGTCTACCGGGTCAAAAGAAATGGTTGTCCATGAAATATTCTTCACATCCATATTGTTATGAGTGAATTCAAAACCACCACGCACCTGATGATTCTGTGTTACCTGGCTTTCAATATCAAATTTCAATTTATTAACCCGAGAAGCCTGATCACGGTAACCGGGATCATCTCCACCTGTCCACCACACATTGTTTTCCCGTGTTCTGTTCTCATAATATGGCCCTTCACCATCGAAATCCCAATTCAGGAATTCCGTCACATCACCATCACCGTCACGATCATCTACATCGCGGACACCATAAAAATATTTTGAACTCATATTCTGATATTTTAATTCATAATAGGTTTTGGAACTCAATTGATGGGTAAATCCCAGATTCAAGGTATAGGCTTGTCGTTCACGATCCCAGAGATGATCTTGTATTCTGGCATCGGTATATACTTCTTTAAAGCGAATTTGATCTCTTGAGGTTAAAGTATCACCCTTAATAACTACTTCATCATAACGTCCTATCTGAAAGGCGGTATCTTGATAAAGTTCAGGATTGCTAACATAATGATAAATAATAGCCGTATCCCTTCTATTACTCGGATCGGGATCGTAATACCACAGATCATCCCAATATTCATCTGTTGGACCATACTTTGAAGCGTAAATATAAAAATCATCGGAATTTGATGCCGAATACATGGCTGAAGCAGTCAGCTTCATTTTATCACTGAGTTTCGCCGTCAACTTTCCGTAATATTTTTCACTCGAATAGTTGTTATTAATAAAATAATCTTGGGTTTCATTGGTCACATCTGCTGATAATGCAAAGGTAATCCTGTCACTATTGGGAATAATCGGTCCACTCAAGCTAAAGCGCATTACATTTTGCAGTTCATGCCTATATCTTAATGTATACCAACGTGCTGAATCCGGCATGATCAAGTCTCGCAATGAATCCTGATCTCCACCGGGAAAAAAATCTAATGTTTTTTCAACAAATTTGTCAAGCGGCATAATAGCATCATTAATTGCATTTCCGAAATTGGTGGTCATGTAGCTTGCTTTTCCCGATAATTTCCGTGAACCCGCATTAGTCGCCACATTGATAACACCGGATTGCACGTTACCAAATTCTGCACTTAATCCACCGAGGGATACTTCCATTTCGGTGATCGCTTCCGTGGGCAAGCCAAGTGTAAATCCTCCGGTACTGCCCGAATAGGTACCTGCAGGATCTCTGACCGGCATACCATCAACCACAACTAGAACTTCACCGGAACGACCGCCGCGAAAGTGAGAGCCAACAACACCAGGTTGATTTTGAGCTATCGTCATAAAATTATCTATTGGTTGAACCTGCATTTCATCTGCCGTCACATGGTGCGTAGAGGCAAACGAATCATCTTTAAGGAGTGAACGAGTTGCAACCACAACAACTTCTTCCCCGCTGATAGCTTCAATTTGTAGTCCAACATTTAATTCTGTTGTTAAATTAATATTTACACTAATATCTGTGACTAGTGTATGGGCATAACCCACATAAGTGACACGAGCTTCATAGACGCCCGGATCTACATTTAAGATAGCATAATATCCTTCCGCGTCGGTAGCAGCTCCCATAGATGTTGCATTTCCATCCTCAAGAATGATAAT
>DAOVOB010000184.1 GCA_030629925.1 Fidelibacterota bacterium | reverse complement strand
GTTTGAATATAATTCAGTTGAAGCCAAGCACACTAAAAAAAGAATAGCTGAAAATTGTGTAATCGCAATGGAAAGTCCGTAACCTAACTTTCTGCGAAGAATGGGGGTCAGCATACCACCCAAAAAGACAAACACCGCAGCAATACTTCCCATGAGTGCATAACCATCTGAGTTTAGATTAAATACTGAATTAAAGTATAAATTCATAAATGGTATGGTTAGACCCGCACCAACCGAAATCAAGAACATCGGGAGGAGTCCCCGAAAGATCTTTTTCCAATTATAGCTTTTTAAATGCGAGAAAACACTGTCGTGGGTTGAGGGTTTGGGCTTGGTTTCTCTTATTGCTAAAAATGGAATAATGCTTAATGCACTAAACAGACTAAATCCCAGCAAGATCTCAAATTCACCAACATTTGCAAGACCAAATATTGGCGCAAGAACAAAAACACCCTTGATCAAAAACCCGGAAACCACACTTGCCAAGCTCCAAACAGCAAAATTCAATGCAATACTTTCACTGAGAGTATCTTCATCTCCATGACGAAGGATAAATGGTAATGCAGTAACATGTTCAAGCATAAATCCCAAGCTTGCAATGAAAAAGCAGCCCTTTATTAGCCAAGGAATATGTGCGTTTACCGCAAACAAAATCGCAATACCGGAAATTGGGACAATAATAGCTCCGGTAATAAAAAATGGCTTTAGGCGCCTTCCCTTGATAATCAAACCAAAAGGAATGCTAAAAAGTAAAATACTGATGAATCTATAAGAGATAAAATTTGCGATCTCCGAATCAATATAACCGTTTTTGCGCAGGAAAATATTTAGGATCAAGTGAGATGAGGCATTTAGTAGCTGCAACAAAAAAGCTCCTATGATCAGGAGTTTAATGGAGCGCGGAACCGAAAGGTAACGTTTAATCAAATGGCGTACTTCACTCATGCGATGAAATTAACTATTTTAGAATGATGAAAAAAGTAAAATTCTACTTTCTGAGCTTTATTCAATGGTGGCTTCTGTGTATATTAGAGGGTCAAAAAGGAGACAAGCATGAAAAGTAAATTAAAAGGACGTTCATTTTTGGGATTGTTGGATTACAGTCCGGAAGAGATAAATGAACTGATCGACTTATCGGCCCAAGTAAAACAAGAAAAGAGAGAAGGGAAATTTCCCCGACGACTTGAAAATAAAAATATTGCACTATTATTTGAAAAAAACTCAACTCGTACTCGCTGCGCTTTTACAGTAGCCGCCATTGACGAAGGAGCCCATCCTGAATTTCTAGGAAAGAATGATATTCAGTTCGGAAAGAAAGAAAGCGTTGCCGATACAGCCCGTGTATTGGGGCGCATGTTTGACGGCATTCAATATAGGGGATTTAAGCACGAAACTGTTGAAGGTCTTGCCGGGCATGCCGGCGTTCCGGTTTGGAATGGTTTGACGGATGCTTTTCATCCCACTCAGGTACTTGCAGATTTTTTAACCATAAAAGAACAAAAGGGTTATCTAAAAAACATCGCTTTTTCTTTCGTTGGTGACGGTCGAAACAATATGGCAAACTCACTGATGGTGGGAGCGGCAAAAATGGGAATGGATTTTCGAATTGTAGCCCCCAAGAGCCTATTCCCGGAAGCAAAACTTGTCGAAACCGCCAAGGCGATCGCAAAAGAGAATGGCGCCAGCATTATGATCACAGACGATATTTCCGAAGGCGTTAAAAATGCCGACGTGATCTATACAGATGTTTGGGTTTCCATGGGCGAAGAAGATCAGTTTGAAGAACGCATTAAATTACTGTTACCCTATCAGGTAAATGCAGATATGATGTCAAAGACCGGCAAGACAGACACCCTCTTTTTACATTGTTTACCGGCATTTCACGATCTTAAAACAGATGTAGGCGTTGAGATCTATAAGAAATTCGGTATTGAGGCCATGGAGGTTAGTGATGAGGTTTTTGAATCTGACAATAGCAAGGTCTGGGATGAAGCTGAAAATCGCATGCATACGATTAAGGCAGTGATGATAGCGACAATGGCGGACTAAGCCGCCACAAGACCCAAGAATAAAGAATCAAGATACAAGAAGAGGCACAAGATTTTGCGCCTCTTTCATTATTTTTGTTTAAATATTATAATGTCAGTACTGTGATCTCTTTCTGCAGCACCGTCAATTCCAAAGGCGTCACGCCAAAGATCTCACCATCGGGGTTACAGATCTTTGGGGAATCAGACCAAACCCTGAAGTGCTTGCCTTTATAAACCGATAATTGTGGTACGGTAAGATGATTTCCCTCAAAGACCTTAGGGAAAACCTTTAGCAGATCTTTTTTAGGTAGATCTTCAAGAACCAAGCATTCTGCAAGGCCATCATCGATAATGGAGTTCGGTGAAAATTTCATATTACCGCCAATCCAGACAGAGTTGGAAAAGTTGGTAAAAACACCGTTATATTCATAAAGTTTACCATCAACTTCTAATTTAGTCTTCTGGGGTTTGAAACGCATGATCTCCATTACTGCCCCCACAGTATAAGCTGTTTTACCAATGAACTTTTTCATTTTATTTCCGAGATCAGTCACATCGGCAACCAAACCAAAGCCGATTGCGTTTATAGAATAATATTTATCACCTTCCGTGATAAATTCAAGGATATCAACTCTCCTGGATTTTCCTTGAAAAACTGCTTTTAATCCATCTCCCCATTTTTTCATGTTAAGATCGACCGAAAATGAATTTCCGGTGCCGACAGGTATAACGCCCATTAGGGGGTGCTCTTTAGAGGAGGTGTTTTGCATGATACCATTGAGGACTTCATGAGCGGTTCCGTCACCGCCGACTGCAAGAAGAAGGTCGCAAGCATTTACGTCAATGTGTTTGGCTATTTCCGCGGCATGAAAGCGATATAGAGTGCGATAGGGTGTAACGGTATGCCCCTTGTCGCGAAGTGCCTTTAGAATGAGGGGATAGAGCTTGTCGCCCCTACCACCACCCGAATTGGGGTTGTAGATCAGTTGAATATTCATTTTCTCTCCTGTTGTGTGTGGCGTAAGTTAAAGATTCAAGGGGCAAGAAACAAGAATCAAGATTAAAGCAAAAAGATCAAAGAAAAGACAAAAAAGTTATATTGTCATTTCGAACAGTCTACGCTCTACGAGCTACGACCGTCACGCCACGTGCCGTGCCAGCCAAAGTCTTGACGTAGGCTGAGAGAAATCTCAAATTTCACACTTCATTTTTTGTGTTTGAGATCTCTCCGCTTCATTCATCCGCCAGCAGGCGGATTCATTACGGTCGAGATGACATAAAATTAATTGTGACAAAAAATGAGAAGTCCCATAAGGGACTTCTCAAGAGGGGGACGAAAACTTTATATTTAACCCTGCCGCATATTTAGCAAGGATAAGAATCTTAATTGCATGAAAATATTAGTCGAAATAAAAGCCAATGTCAAATAAAAAGATGTATATGTCAAAGACATAAAAAAATCCCGTAAGGTCAACGGGATTTACAGAGCGGAAAGACCGGGATTCGAACCCGGGGTACCGCTATAAACAGTACACACGATTTCCAATCGTGCACCTTCAGCCAGCTCGGTCATCTTTCCTTTTAAAAGCTGAATAAAATAGCGGATGCACACCCCAAAGTCAATG
>DAOVOB010000145.1 GCA_030629925.1 Fidelibacterota bacterium | reverse complement strand
ATTTGCAGTTACAAGCTTGTTGGAATGTTCTAGTTGAAGTGGGTATCGCATGTGGTGTTGATCTTGATCATCCGACCCGCGCACGAAAAGTCGGAAATGAGTTTATAGGATAGACCTTTCGGCTGGCGCCGATGATGAAGGCAAGAAGGCAAGGGGGTAAGAAGGTAAAAAGGTAAGAAGGTGAGAAGGTGAGAAGGTGAGAAAGTTCTTGTTAATAATTAACCACGAGATCTTCTTAAACTTTATACCCCACACCCTACACCTTACACCTTAGACTTCTTCGCGCTCTATTTGAAAAATATTGATTAAGCATAAAAGTGAATAAAAAACATAAAGGAAATAAAATGAAGTATTACGTAGGTATTGATTTTGGTGGTACAAGTATGAAAATAGGTATTATCAATGAAGAAGGATCAATTATCATTAAAAATTCGTGTGTAACTGATCCAAATAAAAGCGGTGATGATATTATAAAACATATTGCCGAATGCACCCAAAAAGTCATTAATAATTCGAAATTACCTCAAAAAGATATTATGGGTATCGGAATTGGGACTCCCGGTCTGTTAAATCCTGAAACCGGAGTATTAAAAGTTGCTGTCAACATTCCCAATTTAAATGGGATACATGTTACTAAAGGCATATCGGATATTTTGGGGAAACCCACATTCTTGGACAATGATGTTAATACAATGTCACTGGGTGAATTCTATTATGGTGCAGGCAAAGGCCTGAAACATGTTATCGCTTTAACACTGGGAACCGGTGTTGGCGGTGGTATCATCCTCAATGGTGAATTGTATCGCGGTGCATCCTTTACCGCCGGAGAATTGGGTCATGTATCCATTTCACGCGACGGTAAATCTTGTCCTTGTGGAAACAATGGCTGTTTGGAACGTTATATTGGCCGCGATGGTATCATTGAACGCTTTATGGTATCAAAGAATAAAGGTGTTGAAACAAGTATTGATAAATATCTTGAAGACGGTGAAGTAACTCCAAAAGCCATCGCTATGGCAGCCGGAGACGGTGATGTCCTTTCAATTCGCGTACTTGAAGAAACCGGAAAGATCTTAGGATCCGTACTGGCCACTTTGGTTAATGCACTTAATCCTCAAGCTATCATTATTGGTGGTGGTGTTTCCAATGCCGGCGAATTGATCTTGGGTCCTGCACGCATAGAAATGATGAAACTTGCATATTCCATTCCGGCAAACGATGTTAAACTCGTTAGAGCTGAATTGGGCAATGATGCAGGTTTAGTTGGTTCAGCATCACTTGCAGTTGCAAATTTAAAATAATAAACGATGACACAAATATTGTGTTAAAAATAAGCAGAACCGTGAGCCTTGTGCTCACGGTTCTGCGATTATGGACGAAAAAACATGTAGAGACGCAGCATGCTGCGTCTTTACCTTCATTTTGTGACAGATATCATATATTGTACAATTGAATCATTGCTTTCCTTTTTTTATTTCAATTCAAACTTATTTTGTGTAAAATTGAGACATAATAAAAACAGACTGAAAGGATAAAATATCATGGCAAAAGATGACCGTTTAAAGGCATTGGAAATAGCAATTGCACAGATTGATCGTCAATTTGGCAAAGGTTCGGTTATGTATATGGGTGAAGGTTCAAAACCTTTAAAAATAGATGCAATCTCAACCGGTTCTCTGAGCTTAGATGCAGCTTTGGGTATCGGTGGTATTCCTCGTGGTAGAATTACCGAAATTTACGGTCCGGAATCGTCCGGGAAAACGACATTGGCCTTACATTGTATTGCTGAAGCACAGAAATTAGGAGGCAATGCCGCTTTCATTGATGCTGAGCATTCTTTGGATCTTACCTATGCACAAAATCTTGGTATAAATATAAACGCTTTATTGGTTTCTCAACCGGATTGTGGTGAGCAGGCTCTGGAGATTACCGAAACACTTGTTCGCAGTAATGCAATTGATATTATTGTCATCGATTCGGTAGCTGCACTGGTTCCACGAGCAGAAATTGAAGGTGATATGGGTGACAGTCACATGGGACTGCAAGCTCGTTTAATGAGCCAGGCACTTCGGAAATTAACGGGATTGGTCAGTAAATCTAATGTTTCGGTTGTTTTTATCAATCAGATCAGGGAAAAAATCGGTATTGTATTTGGTAATCCCGAAACGACCACCGGCGGCCGTGCTCTAAAATTTTATACCACTATTCGTTTGGAAATCCGCCGTTCAACTGCAATCAAGGATGGAAATGATTTTATTGGTAACCGAACCACTGTAAAAGTGGTAAAGAATAAGGTTGCACCGCCGTTCAAGAAGACCGAATTTGACATTATGTTTGGCAAAGGCATAAGCTATACAGGGGATGTGCTTGATCTGGCCGTAGTATACAATATAATTGAGAAATCCGGCTCCTGGTACAGCTATAACAAAGAAAAGATCGGACAGGGACGCGAAAACAGCAAGGCATTTCTTGAAGAGCATAAAGATATGTTGGAAATCATTTCGAATGAAGTTAAAGACGCACTGGGAATTGGAAATAAACCCATAGAAGAACCGATCGAAAAGCAGGTTTAAGAAAGCGTATAGATATTATGCCGGCTGTTATACGCCTGACACAGCAGAAAAATCATTCGAATCGTTATAATTGTTTTTTAGACAATGATGAACGTATCAGTATTACTGATGATCTTATTTTTAAATTTGACCTTTCTGCAGGTAAAGAATTAACTGAAGATGAATTGATCAAGTTAAAATCTGCAGCCGATAGAGCATTTACGCGGGAAAAGGCCATGGGATTGCTCTCATTGCGCGAACATGGCTCAGGTGAACTCCGCACCAAGCTTTTACAAAAAGGATACGAGAAAGCGCATATAGCGGAAGTTTTAGATTACCTAAAAGATAAGAATTATCTTAATGACGAACGCTTTGCAGAGCTGTATTCTGAGGAGTTGATCCAAAGAAAGCAATTGGGTCCCATGAAAGTGAAAGAGAAACTATTTCAGCGTGGAATTGCATTGCAGGTCATCAATTCGATTCTTTTGAATTACGATCGAGAAATACAAATAAAGAACTGCTACTTTCACTTTATAAAGAAATTCAAAGCCAAAACAACATTTGATACTCGTGAAGAGAAAGCTAAGGCAATTCGCTATCTTCAGGGAAAAGGATTTTCTTGGGATGTGATTGCTGTAATAATAAACAATGAGAGATGAATTATAGACTAAGATGCTCAAATGAAACGGATTATAATTATTTCTATTCTAATTTTGGTTATTCTTGCAATATCATGTAGTCATATTGAAGATGTTACTGTTCCCAATGGGGGAGTTGTTATCACACTTGATGATCATCATTTTATCAATTGGTGTCAGGTAGATTCCTTATTAAAAAAATATAATTGGAAAGCCAGTTTTTGTGTTTCACTCATTGGTTCAAGAAGTGACTTGGATATTCAAAGGATGCATGAACTTTATGAAATCGGGCATGAAATTTCCGGACACGGTTATATGCACGTTCATTCAGTTTTATATGTAGCAACGCATGGAATGGAAAAATATCTTGAGGATGAAATTATCCCAATGATGGATTATTTCGATGCGGAATCATTGAATGTAAGATCTTTTTCTTATCCTCATGGAAGTAGAAATAATTTCACGGATAATGAACTACTTGATTACTTTGATATTCTTAGAGCTACCAGTAATGGTGTAAGGACAGTTGAGAAAAGTAAATGTTATTTTGATGGTTCACCAATTGTTTACTCATTAGGCTTAGATGATCATTTTAGTCATTATTCTGAAGAATACTTTATTGATTTACTGACTTATGCTCACGAGGAAGGTAAAATAATCATATTTCATGGGCATAAACCTGTAGAAACGGTGACAGGAAAATATCAAGTTAGTTTTCAAACTTTGGATATGATCTGTAAATACGCCTATGATAACAATATGAACTTTTACACATTATCAGATTTGGCAGATATGATCGAATAAAATATACCCGTTGTGTGAAACTAATACGTAAGTGTAATATAACTGTCATTTCGATTAAATTTTCAGTCATTTGGCTGAAAATGAATAGAGAAATCTCAAACAATTAACAAAATTGTGCGGTTTGAGATCCCTCCCCGAAGCTTCGGGGCTCGGGATGACAAAAAACATTCCCTATTAGGTGTTTTACCTATTTCACACAACGGGTAAAATATACAAATAAAAACATCTTGTTTATTCATGTTGATATTTCTTATATTTCCTCGCTTTTGAAATTAAATTTTATTACGGGATGTGGCGCAGCTCGGTAGCGCGCTTCGTTCGGGACGAAGAGGCCGAAGGTTCAAATCCTTT
>DAOVOB010000152.1 GCA_030629925.1 Fidelibacterota bacterium | reverse complement strand
TTTTCAGTCATTTGGCTGAAAATGAATAGAGAAATCTCAAACATTTAACAAAATTGTGCGGTTTGAGATCCCTCGACTATGCTCGGGATGACAAAAAACATTCCCTATTAGGTGTTTTACCTATTTCACACAACGGGTTAAGTTAATTGTTCCGGAATTCAATAGCTGCCTTAATGGGTTGAAACCCAAATAGTATATATTTCTCTATCCACGGGTTGAAACCCGTGGTGAATCATACTTCATATTACAAAATCTCTAAACACTTTTCTGAACCATGAATAGATCTCTCCGCTACGTCCCGATCATCGTCGAGACTCCGGTCGAGATGACAGTTCCATTTTCCCCTAGACCTTCACACCCCTGACTCCACACCCCTGACTCCACACCCCTCTCATCACATTTCAATTTTATTTTACTTATGAAAAGTATATATTAAATCATGTACACCGAAAAGCAGCAAAGTGTTATCAATCGCATTCTCGAGGCGAGTTTGAGACTGGCCCGTATGAAGGAGAAAAATACTTTAGATGCTTTTAAAAGGATGCGAAATAGGGCAAACCCTCCTCGTTTGATGGAAAACATGTATTTAATCTCATCAGAAATATATTCAGGGCGAAAAGTATGGAGAATTGCGCCGCTTAAGGATCAGAATGAACAAACAATTCTGTTTCTTCACGGAGGTGCCTATGCGGCAAATTTTACCCCGGGACATTGGTTCTTGATGGGAGCTCTTGTAGATAAACTGAATTGTACGGTCATTGCTCCCGATTACCCCTTAACACCCGAAGAAACTGTTGACAATGTTTTTGAAATGCTGATCCCGGTCTATAAAGATTTAATTGAACGTGTTGGAGCGGAACATGTTACTCTCATGGGGGATTCTTCCGGGGGAGGGCTGGCACTTGCCTTATCTCAACACCTGCATCAAAAGGGAATTGTACAACCCTCTCAACTGTTTTTGCTTTCACCGTGGTTGGATGTTAGCATGGACAATCCCGAGATTATTGAAATAGATAAACTTGACCCTATTTTGAATATTCAAGGTTTGATAGATGCGGGTATAGCCTATGCGGGTAATCTGGATAGACGCAATTATTTGGTAAGTCCTTTGTTTGGTTCACTTGAGGGCTTGCCGCCGATTACATTATTTGTTGGAGATAATGACATACTTATGCCCGATTGTAGAAAATTCAGAGAAAAAGCTATAAATGCAGGATATCAAATAGATTATAATGAAATTAAAGGTCTTTTACATGATGGGATGCTTTATCCGACTCCCGAGGGAAAAGCTTGTAGAGAGTTTATATTTAATTCTTTGAAGGAGAAGTGGAGGGGATATGAGTCTGAATAAAAAAATATCTTGCTTTATGATCATTTTGACAATGGCTATTCTATTACCTTTTTGTTTATTCTCTCAGGAAATTTCATGTCCCGACAGCCAGAAGGTTATGATGAATATCAAACAAAAACAAAGTTTAGCTGCTCAGATCATAGAGAACAGCATGTGGAACTCAAAAGTCAAAGAAGGCAATCGCTTAGCGGATTATATAAATTACTTGAATAAAATCACACCCGCCAGACCATTGAACAGCATGTACTTGCTTTATGATATTGATGTCGATGATGGACTGGGACATAATGTCTGGACGATCGAACCGGTAAAAGATATGAGTGAAAAGGTTATCATCTATCTTCATGGCGGGTCATATATGTATAATTTCATGCCTCCGCACTGGATGTTCATATCCAACATTGTTGACCAACTTAAAGCCAAAGTGATCGCTCCGGATTATCCGCTTGCACCCGAGTATAATGTAACTCACGTATTTGACATGCTACTAAAACTTTATTCGGAATTAATCAAGGATCATGATCCCAAACACATTAGTATTATCGGTGATTCCGCCGGGGGAGGCATGAGTTTGGCACTAGGACAATTACTTGCGGAAAAAGGTCTGCCTCAACCCGGACAACTTATCTTATTGTCTCCTTGCGTTGATGTTACATTAACTAATCCTGATATAGTGGAAGTCGATAAAGATGATCCGCTTCTGAATATTGAGTCAATTTTAATAGCAGGTGAACTTTACGCGGGTCCTTTGGATAGAAAAAACTATCTCGTCAGTCCGATCTATGGTGAATTAAAAGATCTCGCGCCCATTTCCCTTTATGTGGGAACGCATGATTTGCTTGTAGCTGATTGTAGAAAACTGAATTGTATGGCCACTGCTCTTGGAATTCCATTTAACTACTATGAATATGAAGGTCTGTTCCATGGTGGAATGCTGTATCCTACACCGGAAGGTGGTGAGATCAGGAAAGAGATCATAGATGACCTTGGTGACTAGTAAAGAGTAAGAAGTAGGTAGTAAGAAGTAGGTAGTAAGTAGTAAGAAGTAGGTAGTAAGTAGTAAGAAGTAGGTAGTAAGTAGTAAGAAGTAAGTAGTAAAGAGTAAAGAGTAAAGAGAATATTTTAAACTTTAAACCTCTTGAGGTAAAATATGCCAAATGAAAAAGTGTTCTTAGATTACATTTTGGAGCAATTGGAACCGATCGGTGATGTGAGATACCGAAAAATGTTTGGTGGGGCGACCCTGTACTGTGACCAGAAGGTTGTTGGTTTGATCTGCGATAACCAATTGTTCATCAAACCTACTGAAGCAGGTAAGTCTTTTATAGGAAAAGTAACAGAAGCTCCGGCTTATAAGGGTGCCAAGAACTCTTACTTAATTGACGATATTGATAATAGTGAATGGTTGTGTGAACTGGTACTTAAAACTGCCTCGGAACTGCCAAAACATAAGAAGAAATTTAAATAATAGGTCGTCCGGTCGGATATAAACAGTCCGTATCTTTTGAAGCTGGAACAGACCAGGTTATCACGGATTGGAATTGGAATGGTGCATTCAGCTTGATCAATAAGCTTTCCATAGATTATCGTTTAAGGTTGGGTGAAAAATTTGCATTGGTCGGAGGGCCAAATTTCAATGTCTATCTTACCAATGAACAGATAGCTGGAGAATATGGTACGATAAATATTCCCAAAACAGTTTATGAGTATGAATGGGCAAATACGAAGTTGTTTTCATGGTTTGGATTCAAAGTCGGTTTGTCTTATGCCATATGATGCACTAGTGTAATCTGTTGAAAATAAATAGCATATAAAAATAATTGTCTTTGATTTTCTTTTCAAAGAAAAATAATTATTCATTATTATTTTCATATTTTGTAATGTATGTTCGCTCATTCGGGTATCCGAATGAATTTTATTAATGAAAAGAGACAAAAATGACAGATGAAATCAAATTTACCGACCTCGGACTTTCCAATAGTAGCCTGAGCGCGATCAGAAACAAAGGTTTTGAAGAACCTACAGCCATTCAGGCCATGACTATTCCGGTCATGCTAAGAAACGACACAAATATTATAGCCCAGGCACAAACCGGAACCGGTAAAACAGCCGCGTTCGGTTTACCTATTCTTGATCTTATTGATCCTAATAAATCCGGAGTACAAGCCCTTATCCTGACACCCACACGCGAGTTGGCCATTCAGGTTGCTGAAGAGATCCATTCCCTTCGTGGAGATAGTCAGATCAGAACCATGCCGATCTATGGCGGTCAATCTATAGATCAGCAACTACGCCGCTTGAAAAAGGGCGTAGAGATCGTGGTTGGAACTCCCGGACGTGTGATCGACCACCTTAAGCGTAAAACTTTAAATTTAAAAAATATTCAGCATCTTGTACTTGATGAAGCAGATGAAATGCTGAATATGGGTTTTATTGAGGACATGGAAGAGATCATGAAACATACCAATCCTCATAAACGCACACTTTTATTTTCGGCTACCATGCCTCAAAAGATCCGTGATCTTGCCAAGAAGTATATGGACGGCTATGAAATGCTGAAAGCCAAAAAAGAAAATGTTACAACGGATCTTACGGAACAGATCTATTTTGAGGTCAAGAATTCAGAAAAATTTGATGTCCTTTGCCGTATCGTTGATTTTGTGGAAAATTTTTACGGACTGGTCTTTTGCCGCACCAAACAAGATGCTGATACGCTTGTTACACGTTTACTGGGCAGGGGATACGATGCAGAAGCCATTCATGGTGATATCTCCCAGGCACAGCGCGAGCGTACACTGACCCGTTTTAAAAAGAAAAGT
>DAOVOB010000231.1 GCA_030629925.1 Fidelibacterota bacterium | reverse complement strand
TCATCAAAGAGAATAAATAGACGCCATATGTAAAGACGCAGCATTGCTGCGTCTCTTTTAAAACAGGACTATATATCGAGACGCCCCAAATTTCGGAGCGTCTTTTTCTATGCATGAGTTTTCTTATGGATTGTGGGGGAGACCTGTCCTCCATAGCACTAAAGTGCGAAGGGGGAAGTAGCTTCGGCTACGAAGGCTGTGCTTTAGCGAAGGCTGGATGAATGATGAATCTATTCAACCACGCTGTGGTTGTGATTATTTAGGGTCTGATGACCCCGGATTTCATCCGGGGTGATAATCTTTAACCCCTCTGGGGTTTTGACCGCAGAGCGGTCGAATATCGTAGAAATATAGATCACTATAAAATGGAACCGCAGCGCGGTTCAATATAAAAATTAAAGAACTTATTGACCCCTTTCAGGCTTAAGTTTACTGTGGACAAGGAAATATATTGTTGTTTAACTCTTACAGGGTCTCCGTGAATATCGATTTTCTACGCTACCTTCTACGCTAAAGCTCCGAAGGTCAAGAAAGCTACGAAGATTAAAAACGATAAACGCCTACCGACCGCCCCGATGCTTTGGGGTAGCGAAGGCGGGAAACATCTATTCATGGTGCAGAATACGGTTTAAAGTTTAGGAGTTTAGAAAAAAGTTATGGGCTTGCTCTATGGAGCCTTGGCGTAGGAGAGTTATGAGTAGGAAAAAATATTTTTGCTACAATAGAATTTTATGTGACCTGAATCACAGATTCTTAAACAGCTTGAGTCAAGTTCAGGTTTTCAACACAATTTTTTCGTAAATTTAATGTTTTAACTTATTCTACCGTTTACCGTTTACCGATCACGAATGATATTTGTTCGTAATGCTAATTCATTTTTGTATATTTAGTTATGAGTAACAATATGAAAAATAAACCAAATATCAAGTATATCGCCTTTGACGCAGACGATACTCTATGGGATAATGAACCTTTCTACCGAGCATTAGAGCATGTTTTCAACGAGATCATGTTGGATAAAATGACAGCCGAAAAGAGCTCAGCCGAATTATATAAAACTGAGGTGGCCAATCTACCTCTTTTGGGTTATGGCGCTAAGGCATATACCCTATCGATCCTTGAAACCGCACTACGCTTAAGCAATGACACACTACCTGCTGCGTCTGTAAGAAGAATACTGGATGCCGGCAAACAATTGACAGATTCTCCACTCGTATTATTGGATAATGTTGAAGAGGTACTCAAAGCTCTTGCCCCAAAATACAAGCTCATCTTAGCAACTAAAGGTGATCTTTTGGATCAAGAACGGAAACTGAAAAAATCCAGACTTGAAAAATATTTCCATCACATTGAGATCATGAGTGATAAACAAACTGGTGATTATAAGAAATTATTTCAACACCTTGATATAGAAGCAAATGAATTTCTCATGATAGGTAATTCTATGCGATCAGATATTTTCCCGGTTGTTGAATTAGGTGGATATGCTATCCATATCCCCTACCACACAACTTGGGTGCATGAAAAAATGGATGATGTTGATCTACCCGATGATCGTTTCATAGAAATTGATTCCTTGTTGAGTATTCCCGAGAAATGTCCGTGGATTTAAGTTAATTGACAATTGACAGAGGACAATTGACAATTAGAATATCTTGTTAATAGTAGAAAATATTACCATGACTTGAAGAATTATTTTGTAATAAAATATTTTATTGCAAAATAATTGATTGTCATCACAAAAATTGTGCACTTGAAAGCTAAAAAATATTTAATTAATTTTACTGCAATTGCGAATTGAACATTGATAATTTAATTGTCCTTTGCCTGCCCTGCGTAGTCTTGACGAAGCGGGGTCAATTCTCAATTGTCAATTAGATAATCGTTCCGTCAGGAATGGTTACATCCTTTTTTACTACCACAATACTATCACGAATGAAGTAAGTTTCTTCTTCGGCATCGATCAAGTTATCTTTGTTAATTATCCGGACATTGTCACCAATGCGAACATTCTTATCCACAATAGCACCTTTGATCACACAATTTTTACCAATACCAAGCGGTATCATGTTTTTATGATCGGTCTCAAAGAAATCATTACCCATAATATAGCTGTCAATTATCTCGGTTCCTTCACGAATAACGGATCGAATACCAAGCACTGAATTCTTAACGGTCTTGGCATGGATCAATCCACCTTCATTGATCAAAGAATGAGTGACCTTTGCATTTGAGATACGAGAACCCGGTAGCATTCGTGCATGAGTGTAAATCGGGAAATTCACATCCACAAAACGAAAATCCGGTTTCATTTCAGTGAAATTAATATTTGCTTCATAAAAAGAGCGTATGGTACCAATGTCTTCCCAATAACCGTCAAAGAAAAATGCCTGAACATTATAATCTTTTATTGAACCGGGGATGATATCACCACCAAAATCATCTTTGGGAATATCCGTTAGTGTTTGCCGTAAAGTCTCCCGATTGAAGACATAAATACCCATGGATGCCCAATACGGTTTTTCAGGATCACCTGTAGGGCTTTTCATGTCTTCCAGCACTTTCTCGTCCGTCGGTTTTTCAGCAAACTTAACGATGCGCCCTTCATTATCTACTTTTAAAATACCAAATTCTTTAGCCTCTTCTCTGCTGGCTGGTTTAACTGAGATGGTAATATCTGCATTGGTATTGCGATGATGCGCAATAAATTCGGCATAGTTCATACGATACAGATGATCGCCTGCCAAAATCAGATATTGATCAAAAGGATAGGTTTCAAAATGGTTCATATTATGACGAACCGCATCAGCTGTCCCCTGATACCAGTCCATGTTTTCTATAGTTTGAGAGGCTGCAAGGACTTCGAGAAAGCCTTCAGTAAAATTATCAAATTTGTAGGTCTGATTGATATGA
>DAOVOB010000201.1 GCA_030629925.1 Fidelibacterota bacterium | reverse complement strand
TCTATTATTAGTCTCCGATAAGTTTACAAAGTGTTAAAATATAGCGTGTCAAATCTTCACGAACATGTTGCGCCGTTTCGTTGACCTCTTCATGAGTCAGAGGCTGAGAAGCGATGCCTGCCGCCCAATTCGTGGCACATGAAAAAGGATAGACTTCCATTTCATGTTCACGTGCCCACATGATCTCGGGCATTGTGGACATGCCTACCAGATCACCTCCCAGAGATTGAAAATATTTGATCTCGCTCGGTGTTTCATATGAAGGTCCGGTAGTCCAGACATAAACACCTTCACCCAATTTTACATTTGATATGTCTGCAGCTTTCAAAGCCATTTTGCGTTCACTATCACCAATAGCTGTCGTGCCTGCTTTTAAAGCTGAAGCCTGGGTCGTCATATCGATACAATCTTTGATCAATAGTATATCGCCCGGCTCATGATCTGGATCCATTAATCCTGCGGCATTCGTAATGATCACTTTCTTGATACCGACAGCATTGAAGCTTTTCATGATAGAAAGCACGGTTTCAAGATCATAGCCTTCATAAAAATGAAAGCGCCCTTTAGCGGCAAGAATTTGCACATTGTCGCTTTTACCCAGAACGAAAGCACCTTCATGGCCCGGAACGGTTGATTGAGGAAATCCCGGAATATCGGCATAGGATAGTGTTTTTTCAATATCAATGGAATCGAGAAGATTATTCAATCCACTTCCAAGAACGATGCCAACTTCAGGTTTTGCATCGGTAAAGTAATCTTTAATAAAGTCAAATTTTGTCATAATATTTTTTTTCATTTGGTCAAGATGTTTTCAATTTCATTCAAACTTGTTTCTTGCTGAATATTTTCTCGCATATTTTTTAATTTCAGATTTCCGCTTTGTAATTCTTGTTCGCCAACCACAGCTACCCAACGGGCATTTTGTCGATTAGCGTCACGCATCATGGCTTTTACGGAACGCCGCATAAGCTCAAGATGCACACGAAAACCTTTTTCACGCAATGAATGAACAACAGGTGTAATTCCCTCAAGACAAGCAATATCCATGGGAGCAACATAGAGATCTACAAAACTCAGATCAACATCAAACAGTTCTTCGGCATCCATGGCGAGTACCAGTCGCTCTACACCCGCGGCAAAACCGACTGCCGGAGTTTCGGGTCCATCAAGATCGCTGATCAGCTTATCGTAGCGTCCGCCGCCACAAAGGGCATCTTGTGCCCCTAAGGCAGTCCCTTTTATCTCAAAGGTTGTACGTGTGTAATAATCTAAACCCCGAACCAGAGCAGGATTGATGGTGTAATTTATTCCGGCTGCATCCAGAAGTTTTTTAACTTGTTCAAAGTGCTCTTTATCTTCTTCAGAGAGATGGTCCAGGATAGAAGGAGCATGATCTTTCATGATATCCTGACAAACCTTATTCTTGCAATCGAAAAGACGAAGTATATTGCCGTCAAAACGACCCTGACAAGTTTCGCAAAGCTCACCTTTATGTGCATCTAAAGAATCACGGAGTACATTCATATAGACTTTTCTTGCCTCAATACTTCCGATCGAGTTGATATGGAGTTCCCAATTCTTCAGTCCAAGTTTACGATAAACTGAACAGGCAATATCAATAGCTTCGGCATCGGCTTCGGGATGTGGTGAACCAATCACTTCGATCCCATACTGATGGAACTGGCGCTGACGACCGGCTTGGGGACGTTCTTGTCTAAATAAAGGGCCAAAATACCATAATTTATGGAGAGATGATTCCTGTTGATAATTATGTTGAATATAGGAACGTGCGACAGAAGCCGTCAATTCGGGACGCAGGGTTAAATTTTCACCGCCCTTATCCTCGAAACTATACATCTCCTTGGTGACGATATCGGAAAACTCACCCACCCCTCGTGAAAATAATTTTGTTTTTTCAAAAACAGGTGTACGGATCTCTTTATAAGCGTAAGATGCGAATACTTCTCTTAAAACAGATTCTATCTTTTGCCACTTGAAAATATCCCAAGGTAGAATATCGTGTGTCCCTTTAATTGTTCTTAGTTTTTGCATAATTTTTCCTATACCATACCTGCAATGGCATCCTGTGCTGCCTGCAAATCATTTTCTTTTACATAGATAATTGTAAAAGCACCGGAAGCGGCATTGCCTTCCACAATGAGAGCAGATTGCATGATATCGCTTTTAGCTCTGAAAAATATGCCATTATCATTCAATACATTTTTGACCATCTCTGCCAGCATATCATTTTGAAATTCAACCAGTTTTACTTCTTTTATGTTCATAATACCTCACTTTTCCATAAAATAAGCAAAAACCCCCTAAATAATCACATAAAATTAAAATAATTTTTGTTAACTGGGTTTTTTTTTAATATTTTTGGAAATAAAATTAAATGAGGTCTTTTATGAAGAGAATACTTTTTCCATTAACGATTATTGTTTTTATTGCTGTCACCTTTTCCGGATGTGCCGGCACAAAAGCTTCTGCAGCTTCAAGTGAGCCTATCATTATTTCCAGCGACAATACAAATATTAATCTTCTTGATAGGAAGATCGAAAATATGAGAGATACCATGACTTTGGCTTTTGCCTCCATGGATGAATATTATATTTCTCGCACCACCAAATTACATGCTAAGCTGGATCGCCTTGAAGCTGAAAATATGATCATGGAAATGCGGACCGATACTCTGATCGGTGTAATATCACGTATGAATGGTTATTTGCAGGAATTGAACAGCATGCCGATCTTCTTTGGATCAAAAAAGGTCATTGCTCAACAAACGGTTGAAACACTAGAAGAACTTGCTGGAGTATTGCCGGAAGATGAAATTGCAGAGATTATTGTCAAACCTGAAATTGTCGTACCTGAGATCAAAGTTAGAGAAATTGTTAAGATCGATAAATTCATGAATGATTATAAAGAAGCTTTGAATAAGTTCTATTATCAACGCTATAATGATGCCGTTGAAATATTTGAAGGACTTCTTGTAAATCAACCTAAGCATTTATTGGCAGGAAATATCCAATATTGGATCGGCGAAAGTTACTATGCGCTTCGTCAATATAAAAAAGCTTTCAATGCTTTTAACATGGTCTTTAATACGAATGCCTTTGATAAATACGACGACACTCAATTAAAGCTGGGTTTCTGTTATTTCAAGATGGGCAAAATGCGCTCAGCTGTCGGGGAATTCCAGAACCTTCTTACCTACTACCCGAACTCTGAACATGTAACCATTGCAATTCGTCAGATCGGAATTATTGAACAATACACTGTTAGATAAGGTTAAGGCTAAGGTTAAGGCTAAGGTTAAGGCTAAGGTTAAGGCTAAG
>DAOVOB010000132.1 GCA_030629925.1 Fidelibacterota bacterium | reverse complement strand
GCGTTCCTGCCTATGCAATGGCTGCTTTAACAGCCTTTCAACGATTGGATGACAATCAGCATTGGCTGAGCGATGTGCTCATGGGCGCGGCTATAGGTATTGCAGTACCCTATATGTTCTATAAGGGAGAAGAACAAGCCAAGATCGATCAAGGAATGTTCATCCCACCAATGTCCATCAGTATTCCTTTTAACTTTCCCTCCGGAAAATAATGCAAAAGATCATTTCAAGGGACATGTGTAATGCCCTCATGGTATGGTTTGACGAGCATCGACGAGAAATGCCCTGGCGTGGTTCAGCTGACCCCTATCATATTTGGGTCAGTGAAATGATGTTACAACAAACCCAGGTTGCGACGGTGGAAAAATATTTCCATAAATGGATAGAACGTTTCCCCGATGTGTTTGCGCTGGCAAATGCTGATCTAGAGAATGTGTTAAAGGTTTGGGAAGGTCTCGGTTACTATACGCGAGCCCGCAATTTTCATAAAGGCGCCAAATATATCGTAGCACATACAAAAGACAAACATGCACTTTTTCCTGTTAATTACGAAGACTGGTTAAAAGTCCCCGGAGTGGGGCCTTATACAGCTGCAGCAGTTTCAAGTATTGCTTTTAAATATCCTGCTGCTGTGGTGGACGGCAATGTCAAACGTGTGATGGCGCGATTATTTTGTTTGGGTGACTCTATTTCGACCCAAAAATATCACAAAATGCTCTTTGAGATCATGAACGAGGGATTCCATGGCCACCATCCCGGTTGGGTCAATCAAGCTTGGATGGAACTGGGTTCATTACAATGTACGCCCCGCCCCAATTGCTCAACTTGTCCACTAAATGAACATTGTTGTGCATACAAGAACGATCAAGTTGCCGATTTTCCACGCAAGAGTGAGAAGAAGAAGATACCGACCCGATATGGGGCAGCTTTTATCATAGAGAAAGACGACAAAGTACTCATATTGCGCCGTCCGGAAGAAGGTTTTCTCGGTGGGCTTTGGGAATACCGGATTCACATTAAAGGAACCTGAACCAGACTATCTTCAGACATTTTGCAATGACCATAAGATCACTATAATAGAAAAGATCTCTGAAACAGTACGACATACATACTCGCATTTTCATCAGGAAATCAAATTATACAAAGCCGAATTGGAAGGCGAATGGAAAACAAAATTCTGGACGGATGTTCGCTGGTCCTCGAATAATGAATTGGACAAATTAGCACGTTCGAAGATCATGATCAAAATTTCCGAGATAAAGAGTGAAATGTGAGCTATTTCACAGAATATTGGAACTTAAATTAAACCCTTGCCTATCAATACAAATACTATTAAAATTACAACGCGATGAATTTCAGTACACGCATACAACATCTGCAGGATCTGATCGGATCCTGCGAACGTCTTCTCAGCGAAGCCATCCCCAAAGGACATATCGACTTGACATCCTCGGTGCCCCCTTTTCCCGTTCCGGGCGTTTTGTTGAATGCCGCTCAGGAGATCATTCGTTCTGAGAACTTAAATTATACCGAGACTTATGGATTGCCTAAACTAAGGGAAGCTTTGGCAGAAAGACATGAATTAGCCTGGGGCGCTGAAGGTGTGACTATTAGCACCGGAACCACAGAAGCTCTATTCTGTATTTTGGCATCTATCCTGGATCCTGACGATGAACTCTTGGTCCCATCTCTAACATTACGGGCTCACGAATCAGTTTCTTATTTTTTTTCAGGCACTGTTAGGGAATATCCGGTATCGATGGACACGCCCTATTCTATCACGGCGGAAGCTTTGATCGCTATGATCACACCCAAGACAAAAGCCATTTTACTTAATAATCCACTGATCGCGACCGGACAATTGTTCGACTCTAAGGAATTTAAGATCTTATCTGCCCATTGTGAGGAAAACGGCATTTTTATTCTTGTTGATGAATCTTTTTACGAGATCCGTTATGCGGGTTTTGAAGCTGTTTCATATGCAGGCTACGCGGATCATGTGATTACTTTCTCAAGTATGACAAAATTATTCAGCATCAGCGGATTGCGTATTGGATGGTTGTTTGCAAAACCTGAAATCACCGAAGCTGTGAACTCTGTCCGCTATATTACTTCTACTTGCGCAAATACTTTTTCCCAACGTTTTGTTTTGCGTATGGTTCAAGGTTTGGGCAAAGAAACGAAAGACAAACTATTATCTATCCTTCAAAACCGCAGGAAATTAATGCTTGAGACCTTGAAGCAACACGGCTTTGAAAAATATGTCCGCTCACATGCGGGTTACTTTGTGTTGCTGAATATCCAACATGAATTGAAAAACCCCATGTCCGATATTGATTTTGTTCGCATCTTGAGAGAGCGTCACGAAGTCATGGTAACACCCGGTTCGCTTTTTGGACCTGCCGCAAATGGTTATATTCGAATTTCTTTTGCAACGGAAGAAACAAATATCCAGCGTGGTATTGCAGCAATACGGGAATGTGTAGACGCGCAGAATCTCTAAGAAAAAGTACGAATGTACGTATTCTAATCTCCTAAACACTGATACCCTTAAATAAATTTACTTAACATCTTTACCAATCCGCCGAATATCTTTATATTCTTTTGTGTTAAATTGTCAATAATAAACAAATGGATAAATACCGATGAAAAAGCAATGTGTAATTTTTGCAATAATAATTATCAGCATCAATCTCCTATTTGCTATTCCACCACAGAAATTCGCTGAATTGGGAGATGTGAAATTATTTAACGGTGAAACTCTTGAAGATTGTCGCATGGGTTATCGCATTCTTGGTGAAGCAAACGAAGATGCTTCAAATTATGTTGTATATCCCACTTGGCACGGAGGTACATCGGAACATGTTTTTGGATTGATTAATAAGTATAATTTTGTCGATACTTCGGCCTATTGTATTATCCTGGTTGATGCATTGGGGAACGGTGTTTCAAGTTCGCCCTCAAATTCACCAACTCAGGCAGGGCCGGCTTTTCCCGAGGTTCGTGTTATTGATATGGCAAGATGTATAAAGGGTGTACTGGATCATTTAAAAATCAAACATGTGCATGCTTTTGTGGGCGGATCTATGGGCTCTATGCAAGGATTTGAATTTATTTGCGAATACCCTGATTTTGTAGATAAAACCATTCTTTATGTTAGTTCACCTAGAAATTCTACATACGATATTATCCGCCGGCATGCAGTATTAAATATTATTGATATGGCCAGGAAATATAATATTCCTCAAGAAGAATACATGATATCTTTACGCCTTACTCAAAATCTTAATGGAAAATCCCCTGAATATTTCTATCGGGAAATCCCCCATACACAAGCACAAGATCATATCGCAAAATTTGCAAGCTATACACCGGGAATTTATCCCGCGGATAATTTCTATTGCCAAACAAAGGCACTTTATTATCATGATATAAGCTGGCGGGATGATTATGATATGGAAAAAACGGCGAAGCGCATTAAAACGGATTTATTTATTATTGTGAATAAACAAGATCACACTGTGTCTCCTTGGGAATCTTTAAAACTCGCTAAAATGATCAAAGCAAAGGCCTTGGTATTGGACAATAATCGCGGCCATCTTGGTATTGGTTATGAAATGGAGAAGGTTCGTAAAGCTATGGATCGTTTCTTAAAAAAATAAAAATGAACTTTCGTGGGTCTTAAGCGTAAAGATTGATAAACAAAAAGGAAAGACCATGAATAAATTACAAATTAATGATTTTGCCCCTCACTTTAAACTTGAAGATGCTGACGGAAAATCATTCTCTTTAGAACAATTCCACGGAAAACGTGTGGTGCTGTATTTTTACCCTAAAGATGATACACCCGGATGCACAAAAGAAGCTTGTGCGTTTCGTGATGATTACAAAGACTACACGGATAATGACATCGTGATCATCGGTGTTTCTCCCGACAATGAAAAATCGCACAAGAAATTTGCAGAAAAATATAAGCTGCCATTTATCCTGCTTTCTGATCCGGAAAGAGAAGTGCTGAAATCCTATGATGCTTGGGGAGAAAAGAATCTCTACGGAAAGATCACGATCGGACTTATTCGCAAAACTTTTCTCATTGATGGAGAAGGTAAGATCATCAAGATATACCCAAGAGTTCGCGTAAATGGACACTCCGAAGCGATACTTAAAGAATTTGGAATAGAGAAGTAACTAAAAGAGCATCACACAAAGGCACCAAGATTACAAAGGCACTATTTTCAAATAGGGGTATACCCCAGGGTATATAATATTGCCGCTCAAAAAATATTTTTGTAAACAATAATCGTATCTACAAGAAGACAAAAGCAATAGAAATTCTTTGTGACTTATAGTTCTTAGTGACTTTGTGTGAGGTCTTAGTCCCCTTCGAATTCGATCTGCTGCGTAATAAGAGCCACTTCTTTTTTAAAGGCTTCGTTGGCTCTGGTGCGTTTGCCTATTTCGCGCACACCGTACATAACCGTTGTGTGGTCACGGCCGCCAAGGCGTAGTCCGATAGTTTTCAATGAAGCGTTGCATAATTCACGACAAAGATACATCATTACCTGGCGGGCAAGTGCCACCTCTTTG
>DAOVOB010000173.1 GCA_030629925.1 Fidelibacterota bacterium | reverse complement strand
GATCAAGCCGCTGATATCGCGTAGTCTTAATTGTCTGGCTATCTCAATAGCAGCTTCAAGATTTACTTTTAAAATATTTTTTTCTTGATCTTTTTGTCCGGTATATCGACCGCTATTTACATCAATAACAAACATCGCTTCGGTGTGATCAATGATAAGATGCCCACCACTCTTTAACCAAACCTTGCGTCGCAATAATTTATCGGTTTCCTCGGTAATGCCATGTGCACTAAAAAGAGACCCTTCTTTGTGGAAAAATATTCTCTCTACCAATTCGGGGGCAACATCTTTTACATAGTTTTGTATAACTCTAAATTTTCGTTTGTTGTCTACAATAACAGATTCAACTTCTTTAGTAAACGTATCCCTGATCACCGAAGACGTCATACTGTCATTTTCATAAACTCGCATTGCCTGACTATTGCTGTTTTTTACTGAAACTACGATCTGATCCCAAGAACTTAATAGTTGTTTAATATCTTGCTTGATCTCTTTTTCTTTTTTTCCATCCGCAACAGTTCGAATAATAATTCCAAAACCTTCCGGCTTGATAGACTTTGCGATTTCTTTTAATTTTGAGCGATGTTTATAATTTTTGATCTTTTTTGAGATCCCTATCACATCATGATAGGGGGCAAGTACGGCGAACCGGCCGGGAATAGCGATCTCGGTGGTTAAGCGTGGACCTTTATTTGCATAAGCATCTTTTACAACCTGTACCAATATGCGCTGACCCTTTTTGAGGTCTTTTGCGCCTGTAAATGTTCTTGGTTTTAAACTGCCATTCTCAAATGATATGTAATCTTTGATCTCGGAAAAACCAAGAAATCCGTTCTGTTCCATGCCCAGGTTCATAAAAACCGCATGCATGCCCTGTTGAATATTCTCTACAATTGCAAAATAAACATTTCCAACAGTGGAAACGTCTTCCGGGGTTTCAATATAGAATTCTACTAATTGCTTATCTTCCATGATAGCAATACGAGATTCTAAAGGGGTTTCACTAATGTATATATTTCTTTTCATTTCAGTCCTTTATGGTGGCATATTTTCGCTCACCGATAAAATAGGGGATATTTTCACCAAAAGCCAGTTTTAGAAATTCATCGGGGCGTCCGGTTTGTGATTCGATAACCTTATAGCAAACGCTTAAGGTTTTATCGTTTATATCCCATGATTTGATAAAGGGTTTTAAATCGATGGTCTTTAAACCCTTCTTATGCTTGCGTTCGCAAAGCACTTTTTCTTTAGACAATTGTTCGTCCAGATGTAAGCGAATATTGTCAGTACTCACCTTTTCCATTAAATTAAAAACATAGTGAAGCTCACTAGTATGTTCCATAATAGAAGGACGTTTTCCTTGAATGCTGTCTGCTTTATTAATTTTAATCCCATCCGGCAACACTGCATTTAATGCTTCTTTGGGATTTTTGACATCTGCATTCAATATGATATCCATGGTTTCATTACCGGCATCAAATCCCATGGGTATGGGATAGCCCGCAGCAATTCGGGGACGACGGTTAAAACCGCTGGTAAAACGCAGTGGCCAACGCAGAATATTACATACGCGGTAAATCACTCGCATAAAATCATGATGTGAGATGTAGCGCATCATACCATTCTTTTCATATTCAAGGCGTAAAGTATAGTAAATGATCGGCTGTTCAATCTCTTTTTTCTTAACTTCGCTTTCTTTGTTTTTTTCAATTTTCGCTTCTTCAGCGATCAGATTTTTTATATCTGAGTCACATAATCCGCATGTGCTACAGTGGACTCTGCAATCTTGTGTGGTTTCCCCATGCTCGGCTTTTTCCATTTCCTCACGTAGAAAATCTTCATTAACTCCGGTGTGAATGAACGACCATGGCAATACGCTGTGCAGATCACGGGCACCGATCATATCTTCAATTTTCTTTCCACTGTTCGCAATGGCGTCATCCCATGCCTTCTGGTCGAAGAACTCAGTCCATGCGTCAAAACGGGCGCCATTTTTCCATGCGGTCAATAATATTTCGCCGGCAGAACGATCACCTCGCGACATCAGGCTTTCGTAGATCGAAAACTCAGGGTCACGATGCATCAACTTGATTCCCTTAAGTTTCAGCTGGTTTCTGACAAAATATATCCTTCTTTCCAATTCCTCCGGTGATACATGCTCGGCCCACTGAAACGGTGTATGGGCCTTGGGAATAAAACTCGATAATGTAATATTTACCTGAGCGCGTGGATAAGATCTGATCAAGCCGTATAATCTTTTTATCAGATCCACAATTCCCTGTAAGTCTTCATCTGTTTCAGTAGGCAACCCAACCATGAAATAAAATTTTAATGTTCGAAATTTGTTTTCAAGAGCCAATTTAACCGATGAGAATATATCTTCTTCTGAGATGTTCTTGTTGATCACATCTCTTAATCTTTGAGTGCCGGCTTCCGGCGCAAAAGTAAGACCGGATCGTTTTCTCCCGCCGGCCGCTTCTAGGATCTTCATATTGAAAGAATCTAAACGCATAGAGGGGAACGAGATAGCGATATTGTTTTCATCACACATTGGCGCAATACCATCAACCAAACTTTCAAGCTGACTGTAATCTGATGTGGAAAGACTTAACAGCGACAGCTCTTCATATCCTGTATTGCTCAGTGTTTCTTTGGTTTGTTTTATCAAGTCTTCTGGTTCACGTTCACGTACAGGACGATAAATGATACCCGCATGACAAAAACGGCAACCGGCCCCACAACCTCTTTGGATCTCTAGCGCAAAGCGATCCTGTGCAACTTCCAGTAGTGGAATAATTGGTTTGTTACTATAGTTCTCCGGCTTTAACGTTGCTATCTTTGCTGCGCGAACCACACCATCCCGCTTCTGATCATAAACAGCCGGTGCATATACTCCCTTTTTCGGCATGGAGCAGGCTTTTAATATCTCGGCGTGCGTTGAACCTTTCTTTTTGTGTTCCCGAATGATCTCCACAATCTCTACAGACACTTCTTCAGCATCGCCGATAATGAAAAGATCTATAAATTCAGCAAGAGGTTCCGGATTAAAGGCGCAACTTCCGCCTGCAATAATAACGGGGTCTTCATCACCGCGATCTGCCGCTCTAATTGGGATGTTCGATAGATCCAAAGCATTAAGAATGTTCGAATAAGTCATTTCATACTGAAGCGTAAAGCCGACAAGATCGAAATCGGAAAGTGCATGTTTGCTCTCCAGTGAGAACAGGGGCACATTTCGTTCACGCAATAGCTTCTCCATATCAACCCATGGAGAGAAAGCTCGCTCAGCAAGAACGCCGTCTTTTTCATTTAAAATATGATAGAGTATTTGATAGCCGATAAAGGGCATGCCAACTTCGTATGCATCCGGGTAAACCAGACAAACACGACATTCCGTGTCTTTCCATGATTTTATAATAGTATTTATTTCATTGCCGGTATATCGACCGGGGCGTTCCACCTGAGTTAGGAGAAAAGGAAGATTTTCTTGTATTCGATCTATGGTCATTTAAAAACCGTATTTATAATAAGGGAATTGTGTTCTTGGTTTGTTTTTTCTTTTTCTCATTGTTCAACAGCCTAATATATCTATTAAAATATTGAATGCCCATCTTTCTTTTTAGGATTATTTAATTGGTTTTCATTGACTTTGGGGTGTGCATCCGCTATTTTATTCAGCTTTTAAAAGGAAAGATGACCGAGCTGGCTGAAGGTGCACGATTGGAAATCGTGTGTACTGTTTATAGCGGTACCCCGGGTTCGAATCCCGGTCTTTCCGCTCT
>DAOVOB010000084.1 GCA_030629925.1 Fidelibacterota bacterium | reverse complement strand
GACTCGAAGAAAATGAGATTATTTTATTGTCCGAAGGCTCCCTGGGAGGCAAGGGCCGTGGTTTGGCGTTTTTAAACACTCTCTTAACGCGCATGGAGGACGATCAAATATTTGAAGGTATTCATGTTGGTTTACCAAACACAGCTGCTATCGGAACTAGCGAATATGATATATTTATTGAACAAAATCGTATTGATTCAAAGATCCAAGAAAATATGGTTGATGAAGAAATTGATAATATATTTTTAGCCGGATGTTTATCCGATAGCCTTAAAAATAAACTGATACGTCTCCTGGAGCGGGTTAATTATCCCCTTGCAGTAAGATCTTCATCTTTATTGGAAGATAGCTATTCTCAGCCTTTTGCCGGAATTTATAGAACATATATGCTTGCAAATAATGATCCCGATCCGAATATGAGATTAAAACAGCTCATGGATGCCATAAAATTGATCTATGCTTCTTCTTATAGTGTTGGCACGCAACAATATATTGAACATATAGGACATCAGCTTGATGAGGAAAAAATGGCAGTAATTATTCAAGAGGTTGTCGGAACAAAGAATGAGGACTACTATTATCCACATATCAGTGGTGTCGCACAATCTTATAACTTTTATCCTATCGACAATCAGTTGCATACCGACGGTATGGCCTCACTTGCCGTTGGTTTGGGAAAAATGGTGATCGAAGGTGGAAATGTATTCCGCTTTTGTCCCAAACATCCAAAAGTATGGTTAATGTCCATGCAAGAAATGCTTTCGGTTGCCCAGAGAGATTTTTATGCTCTTGATCTGAACAGTAATAAAATGGGTCTTTTTGGCCAGGAATCATCAACGCTGATTAAGCTACCATTGGCAAAGGCGGAAGAACATGGGAAATTAAAGCATCTTGCCTCGGTTTTTGATTATCAAAACAATCGATTATGGCCCGGATTGAGCAGAAAAGGACCAAGAATCGTGACATTTGATAACATCTTAAAATATGGACATTATCCCTTAAGCAATATTATTAATCGTCTTTTGGAAATAGGTGAAGCCGCACTTGGGATGCCGGTTGAAATTGAATTTGCGGTAGATTTGGATCGCAGAAATGAATCGAGTAAACACCCGACATTCTATCTTTTACAGATACGACCACTGGCAGTTTCAAGCAGCAATACAACAGTAAAGCTCAGTGATTATAAAAAAAATGATATTATTCTTTATACAGAACAAGGAATGGGTAATGGGGAAATGACCGATCTTTATGATATAATTTGGTGTCCACCCGAAATGTTCAACACTATTGAAACACTGGATATTCAACTCGAGCTTGATGTAATTAATAAAAAAATGAAAAAAAAGGATACAAACTATATATTGATAGGCCCGGGCAGATGGGGAAGCCAAGACAGATTTTTGGGTGTACCCATCCAGTTTGGACAAATAAGTCAATCAAAGGTTATTGTTGAATCAGGTATCAAGGGTTTTGATATTCCACCTTCACAGGGTACACATTTCTTTCACAATGTAGTAGCAATGAACATTGGCTATTTTTCAGTTCCATACCAAAGTGAAGGCGAAGATTTTATAAATTGGGATTTATTACAATCTATGAAAAAGCTTGGCAAATGGAAATATTTCAAACATCTCCATTGTGCAAAACCCATAAAAGTAAAGATAGATGGAAAAACCGGAGAGGCCATTGTTTATATAGAGAAAAAAGCTTAATTATTAGACAAGTAAGTTATTCGCGCACCAACTATTTACATATTTTATGGAAAGAAATAGAGTAAGTTAAAATGCCTTAAACAAAAACATATGATAAAAAAAAGCTTCCGCTGATGCGGAAGCTTTGAACATTATATTTAATCTAATGTTACCAGGACTTACGTTCTTGACGTGGGCGTTCTGTCCGGGGACGAGCAAGATTAACTTTGAGGTTACGTCCTTGCATTTCTGCGCCGTTAAGTTCGTCAATGGCTTTTTGTCCTTCATCATCATTGTCCATTTCAACAAATCCGAAACCTTTTGAGTTTCCTGTTACGCGGTCTTTGATGATGTTAACACTGGTTACTGCACCAAATGCGCCGAAAGCGCTTTGAAGATCTTCATCAGTGGTGCCGTAAGGCAGATTTCCTACATAGATATTCATATCCATTCCTTATCTTTGCGCATAGCATTCATTTGCACTATCGAATCGCCTACGCGCGAAACTAAACGATAGTGTTTTGCCAAATACTGGCTAGGTCTTGTATAGAGGGAGAATTAATCTAAATCTACACAACAAATCCTTCACGGAGAACAATGTAAGAGATTGATTGTGGAAATACAAGAAAATCTTATTGTATTTAAACATTTAATAATTTAAGAACTTTTAATGATAGAAAGCAAAAAACACATACTTTTATATGGTGTTTTGGGAAATCGTTGAATAGAAGGCATTTATGGGTATTAATATTGGGGTCATTTGGAGAGGAAAATAAGTAATACTTGAATATCGGCAGGAGAAATTCCACGGATACGGCTAGCCTGGCCAATAGTGTCCGGTTTAAATTTTAGGAATTTTTCTCTTCCCTCATTTGAAAGTGATGTAATCTTAGAGTAGTTAAAATTGTGTGGAATGCCTTTCGCCTCAAGCTGATTCATTTTTTTAACTTGCTTGAACTGCCTATCAATATAACCCTCGTAACGTGTTTGAACATAAGCTTGATCTACTGAATCCAAAAGGTAATCGGGGAAATAATGTTTTTGCAAAGCCATAACGTTATTTTCAGTTATCTTCTGTTGGCGAATCAGAAGTGAAATCGAAGAGGTTGATTCCAGAGGAATATTAAATGGATTATCGGCCGTAAGCCGTGTTTTTGAAAATTTAGTATTTAGAATATATGTTTCTCTTTTAACGCGCTCGAAAAGATTGATCATATCATCATTTTGAATGCCAATTTTTTTTGTGGCGTCAAGAAGTCTAAGATGGGCATTATCCCATCGCAGAAGTAGGCGATATTCTGCCAGGCTTGTGAACATGCGATAGGGCTCTGAGGTCTCTTTTGAACAAAGATCATCTATAAGAACACCGATATATGCTTCATGTCTTTCAAGAACAAAATCATCAGCACCGTCAAGTTTTCTGACGGCGTTAACGGAAGCAATAAATCCCTGGGTGGCAGCTTCTTCGTAACCACTTGTACCATTTATTTGCCCGGCAAAATATAATCCGGAAATTCTTTTTGTTTCCAATGAACGTCTAATTTGATAAGATGGAAAATAATCGTACTCGATCGCGTAGCCGATCTTTATAAATTCTGCGTTTTCAAGGCCGGGAACAGAACGCAGGGCTTTAATTTGAATATCGACAGGCAAGGAAGAAGAAAACCCATTTACATACCATTGGGGCGAACCATCCCATTCGGGTTCGAGAAAGAGTTGATGTTGTGTTTTATCAGAAAACCTAACGATCTTATCCTCAATGCTTGGACAGTAGCGTGGACCGACCCCATCTATTTTACCAGTATACAGAGGAGATCGATCAAGAGCCGATCTGAGTATCTCATGGGTGTGCTCGCAAGTATAGGCCAGCCAACAAGGAATATTGGGTGGATCAAAATTCCGGGTAGAATGTGAAAACGCCCTTGGGTCTTTATCACCCTCTTGGATCTGAAGATTGGTGAAATCTATTGATCGTTTGCTTATTCTTGATGGGGTACCTGTTTTTAGGCGTCCAACCGAAAAGCCCAATTCTTTCAACTGGTCCGATATACCAATAGAGGGTAATTCACCATAGCGTCCGGCGGGTATTTGCACATTACCTATGTGTATTTTCCCTTTTAAAAATGTCCCATTTGTTAGAATGCAAGCTTTTGCTTTGATCAGGGTATTGTTATGCAGGTATACACCGCGGAATTCATTTTCTTGTATTTCAAGAACACGAGCATCAGATTCAATTATATCAAGATTGGCTTGGTTCTCAAGAACATCCTGCATGTAGCGCTCATATTTTATCTTGTCGGCTTGTGCCCGGGGCGACCAAACGGCACGGCCTTTTGAGCGATTTAATAGTTTAAATTGAATACCGGTAGTATCAATCGCCTTCCCCATTTCGCCACCAAGTACATCTAGCTCACGAACTAGGTGACCCTTAGCCAATCCCCCAATGGACGGATTACAACTCATGCGAGCGATAGCAGATTTTTCTATTGTTATAAGTGCCGTAGATTTACCTAAGCGCGCAGAAGCAAGTGCCGCCTCAACACCCGCATGTCCGCCACCAACGACAATGATGTCATAGCTTTTTTTCATTGATGAAATGTACGATTTGCAGAGAAAAGACAAAAGATTAAAGTAAAAAGATTAAAGAACGGAAAGCTGTTGGTGATTAGTATTTTAAATTACAAGCAGATCCTAAGCTTGGCCCTGTTTTAGATCTATTTCCCAACACAGAAATGATCGAAAATATTGTTCAACACATCTTCGGATGTTGTATGTCCCGTAATCTCATCAAGTGCGGAAATTGCCTCACGTATATCAAGAGCAAGAAATTCATTTGACAGGCCACTTGCGAGAGCTTCTTTTGTTCGCAACAAAGCGTCACCCGCATTATTTAAAGCGTTTTTATGGCGTTGTTTAGTGATGGCAATCGTATCTCCACCAACCCTATAATACTTTTTCAAAAGATCAACCATAAGATCTGTAAGAGTATCAAGACCAGTGTGATTTAGAGCAGAAACACTTAAGTAATGATCGGTATCAATAAATGGAATGTTGAGGAAAAGGTCTACTTTATTATAAACAACAATAATAGGTAAAGGAGAGTACGTTTTTAAAAATTCTTTTTCAAAAGTAAGATCAGAGATATTCTCGAGATCTACAATAAGCAGGACAAGATCAGCATCAGTGAGAGTTTGTTTTGCTTTTTCTGCGCCTATTTTTTCGATAGGGTCATCCGTGTCTCTTAAACCAGCCGTATCAACCAGCCTAAATACAACGCCATTATGTACAAAGGATTCTTCGATAGTATCGCGGGTTGTCCCGGGAATATGAGAAATAATTGCACGTTCTTCTTCAAGCAGGGCATTTAAAAGAGATGACTTACCCGCATTGGGTCGACCAACAATTGGCACAAGAGCTCCTTCGCGGAGAATCTTACCCCCCGAATATGATTCAGAAAGCGTGAATATGTTATTTCTTGCTTCATTAATTTTAATAAGAAGTTCTTTCTTATCAAAAGTAGTGATCTCTTGCTCTGAAAAATCCAGCTCTAGTTCTAAAATTGAAGCAATATCTGTTAGTTCGGCACGTAGTTTTTTTACCTTTTGAGATAATTTACCAGATAGCGTTCTTGTTGCAAGTTTTTTACCACTTTCGGAAACGGCATGAATAAGATCGGCAACCGCTTCGGCTTGAAGAAGGTCCATTTTTCCGTTCACGAAGGCCCGTCTCGTAAACTCACCGGGAAGTGCCGGGCGAGCACCAAGTTTAAAATATAGCTCAAGGATAGCCGGAGCTGCAGCATAACCGCCATGACAAGAGATTTCAATTGTATCATCTCCCGTGTAAGATGCGGGTGCCTTAAAATAAGTCACCACAACATCATCAATGATCTCTTGAGTTTCAGCATCCAAAACTTTTGTAAAATGAGCATAACGAACATCTAGACGATTTAGAATGATCCCCCTTAGGGCAATACTATATGCTTTTTTACCCGATAATCGGATAACTGCAATACCACCCACACCCGGGGGTGTAGAAATCGCCGCTATTGTATCATAATGATCTATGATAGACATTATTTCACCAAAACTAATTTTTGTGTAGAAAGCGGAAGACCGTCTTGTTTTAACTGACAAATAT
>DAOVOB010000142.1 GCA_030629925.1 Fidelibacterota bacterium | reverse complement strand
GGGACGACAGCTTTGTAGTTGATCAGACTGATTTGAATAATGAGCTCCATAGGAGCGGAACCTAAATCAATTGACAAAGGACAATTGACAAAGGACAATTGACAAAGGACAATTGACAAAGGACAAAGGACAATTGACAAAGGACAAAGGACAATTTCGTGAAGTGTAAAACCATCCATTTCTGCCGGCTGGCGGATGCGAAGAGCAGGCGTAATAGGTAAAACGTAAAACGTAAAATGTAAAGTGTATAAAACATGGGACGGTCAGTGACCGCCCCTTTTTAAGTTATTGAGAAAATTCCATCATCGCATCGTATGCGTGCTTTCCATACGCGATGGCTGGGCCACCACCCATCATAACAGCAACACCGATCGTTTCTACGATCTCTTCCCGGCTAGCGCCGGCTTCCAAGGCAGCGCTAACATGGACTGACAGGCACTCTTCACAATGGGCGTTAATTGATATCCCTATTGCGATCAATTCTTTTTCTTTAACGCTCAAAGCACCTTCGGAAGTGACTGTTTTATGCAAAGTCATATATCCCTGTGCGATACCGGGGTTTTCTTTTGAGAGTGTCCCCACAAAACTGAAAACGTCTTTTGCTATGTCTTTATATGAGTTCATTGTCTCTCCTTTTGTTTTAATGACAATATACTCTAACGCATAAAATATAATTAGTTCCGAAAACTTGATTAAAAGTAAAGAGAAGAGAGTAAGGAGTAAGAAAAATTAAAACATTAAGTTTACGAAAAAATTGTATTAAAAACCTAAACTTGACTCAAGCTGTTTATGTGATGCGAGACACATAAACCCCGCAATTTATACTTGAAGTTCAGATATCTTATTCACAACTTTCTTAAACCTTAAACCTTATTCTATACCATGAATAGATCTTTCGACCCCGACACATCGGGACTCAAGATGACACACACTTTCTCAGTGCTCATCTTCTCAGCGCCCAACGCTTATCCCTAACCCACATTAAACATTGCATTCATATACTTTTCATCACTATATTTTTATGAAAGAAAATATCAGAATAATATTGCATCGATAATCAAGTTTCAGGAGGGAAAATGAAACGCTATATCGTAATACTTAATCCTACTGCCGGAAAAGGTCATGCGGAAAAACGCATTCCTGAAATCGAGGCATTCTTTTTTCAACATAAGCTACTCTGTGAAATAATCCTAACGGAGCGACCGGGTCACGCAATCGCTTTAGCGGAAACATATGCTTTAATGGAAGATACCACTATTATTGCTGCCGGTGGAGATGGAACGTGTAACGAGATCATCAATGGACTTATGCACGCCTCTGCAAAACTGAAAGACAAAATACCGGCATTTGGAGTTCTGGCTATAGGTCGAGGTAATGATTTTGCCTTTTCTGCAAATATCCCTATTGGCTTGAGCGAAGATTTAATGCGAATCAAAGACGGAAAACCAATTCCCATGGATGTGGGTGAGGTTATTGGTGGTGATTATCCCAATGGACGATATTTTGGCAATGGTTTGGGAATAGGTTTTGACACTTTGGTTGGTCTTGAAGCTGCTAAGATGAATCATGTGCATGGTTCGGCAGCATACGCCGTGGGAGCTATTAAAACATTGGTAAAATACCCTTCTGCACCGGATTTGGATATTAAGTATGGAAAAAAAACTGTAAGTATTTCTCCAGCCCTGGTTTCCATAATGAATGGTCGTCGATTAGGAGGAACATTTTTTATGGCTCCTAAAAGCAAAATGGATGATGGTCTTTTTGATATTTGCATGACCAAACAAGGCACGCGCAGAAAATTATTGGGTGCAATGATAGCCTATACAAAGGGAACTCAAAGTGAGCGGGAAGATACGATAACAGGTAAAGCAGATAAGATAATTGTTGAAGCCCTGTCCGGGACTTTGGCTGTTCATGCTGATGGTGAGACAATTTGTGAAGCCGGTAAATATCTTGAGATAATTAACCACAAACATGCATTGTCTATTATTGAATAAGAACTTGAATTATAGTTGATAGGTTTATTGCCTATCCTAATCATTCATCTTAGATATTTATTGTTCCCCAATTGTAAAGAAATTGTTGTATATTTTATTTTAGTGCGAAAATATTATTTGTAAGAAAATGAGGAAAAAGATGAACAGAAGGGATTTTGCTCACTGTCATTCAAAAAAAACCATCATTGCTGTTATTGCAATAGTTTTTACTCTAACAGGTCTTTTTTCACAAACTGTGAAAGATAGTCTTTATAATGCTATAAAGGAATATCATGGCTTGCCCAGTATTGAAGCTCGCCTCGAACTGGCATACAGTATAAGAAAATCTGATTTTGACGAGTCATATTTTCAAGCAAAAATAGCCTTCTCAGAAGCAAAAATAGTAGACGATCTTGACCTGCAGGCACGAGCATTATATTTTCTTGGCTTAACACATTATCACAATGACAGGGCAGATACAGCTTTGAAATACTTTAGTCAATCGGTAGAACTTTACCGAAGTGATAGAAATAATGAGCAACTTTCAAAAGTTCTCTGCATGATGGGTACAACCTATCTTAATGTAACGGGTGATCAGCATAAGGCAATTACACACTATAATGAAGCTTTGATCTATGCTAGAAAAGCAGATGATCACAAAACTATGGGAATGATCTATTCTCAATTATCTAATGTATTTAGAATGAACGGGGCTTATAGGCAGGCAATTGAATTTATTTATAAATCCAAAGAACATTACGAAAAGATTGGTTTTAATGAAGGTGTTGCTTGGATATCTTACTCTATAGGGCGTATTTATACAACAATGAGTTTGTATGATGAGGCACAAAAAAAATTCGAAGAAGGATTAAATAAATATCGAATGTTATCGGAAACTGTCAGCTCGATGACGGGTGTCGCGATATGTTTGGATGAACTTGGATTAGTGAGCTTAGAACAGGGTAATATTGAATCTGCGCGCCAGTATAATTTAGAAGCACAAACAATATATAAAAAGATCAATTCTAAATTTGGAATGTCAAATGCCCTCAAGTATCTTGCTCGGATTGAATACAAAGCCGGTAATGCTAAGGAAGCATTGTATCACCTTGGCAAATCAAGAAGAATTAAAAAGGATATAAACGATGTTTTGGGCTTTCCAGGTGTTTATAATTTGTATGGAAAAATATTGCTTGATCAAAAACGATACCAGGAAGCTATTGATAGTCTAAATGTCGGTCTTGAATATGCAACTCGTAACAGTCAAAATAATCGCATTATGCATATAAATGAACAACTTGCCGAGATCTATGCCGAGTTGAATGACTATGATATGGCATATTATTATAGAACAACACAAGTTGCAATTAACGATTTTATTTATCAATCAAAGGCTACTCGTTCCATGACCCAATTGGAATCTGTTTATAATCTTGAAATAAGGGAGAAAAAGATTCGTGAACTCGAACAGGAAAATATAATCAAGGAAGTAAATTTGGAACGGGAAATTACTGTAAGAAATTTTCTACTTATCATTTTAACCATGACCATCGTATTTACTTTCTTTCTCTTGAAATTATTTACGTCTAATCGCAATGTTAATATCATATTGAAAAGAAACCAGAAGAAATTACAGGAGCTTAATGCAACTAAGGATAAATTCACTTCAATTATTGCTCACGATTTAAAAAGCCCTTTTAATACCATATTAGGATTTTCTAGTCTTATGGAACGTTACTGGGAACAGAAAGATTATGCCAAAATTAAGGAATTTTCCGGGCATATTCATGATGTATCCTTACAGACTTACAAATTGTTGGAGAATTTACTTGAATGGTCGCGTTCGCAAACCGGCAAAATTGCTTTTAATCCTAAAGCATTGGATATTCACATACCAATTAAAAATGCTGTGGATCTGCTGGAACCCGCAGCGAATCGAAAACAAGTCACCATCAGTATGAAAGCACCCCCTATAGCGGTAATGGTTGATGAAAATATGTTTCATACCATTATGCAGAACTTAATTTCGAATGCCATTAAATATTCACACCCCGGAGGGAAGATCACTATAGTTGCCAAAGAGAAAGGCAAACAACTTGAGATATCCATAAGAGACCAAGGTGTGGGAATGGATGAGAATACACTTAATAATCTATTTCATATTGACCAAACTGTCAGCGAATTGGGAACTGATGGAGAAAAAGGTACCGGACTCGGATTGATCCTCAGCAAGGAATTTGTCGAGCGACATCGCGGGAAAATATTTGCTGAAAGTGAAAAAGGCAAAGGCAGTACTTTTACGATCTCTATCCCTTTATAAGAAGTAGGAAGTAAGAAGTAGGAAGTAGAGAGAAAAAAGAGTAGAAAAAGAGAAAAAAGTAAACTTATAATAAAAAAGCCATCCGTATTAAAAGGATG
>DAOVOB010000129.1 GCA_030629925.1 Fidelibacterota bacterium | reverse complement strand
GGAGCATACGCTTTAGATTTAATTGCATCTTTTTTCTTTGATACATACTCGACACCAACCGCTTTACCATTTTCCATAATAATTTTTGTCACTTGCTGAGATGTTAGTATCTCGCCATTATTCTTTTCAATGTATTCGGCCATTGCATAAGGAAGTTGGTGAGAACCGCCTTGAATATATGAACCGCCCTTACGATAAAATCCTGTTTGTGCAATAGCATAAAACAGGAATGAAAGTTCATGGGCGTTATCACCGTAATAGCCAATATTGGCAAGAAGTATAGCTTTCAATCGTTCATCTTTGATCGTACGATCTAGAAATTTACCGATCGTTGAAAACATACTGCTTAATACTTGGGGAAATAAGATGGGCGATATAAGTAGCGAAAAGAAGAATTTTACACCTTTTAATTCGTTTACAGCCATAGCTTGGTCATGGATGCTAAAGATCGTTTTAAAATACTTCTTTATGCCCTTAGTATCCTCGGGAAACATCTCACCAAGGCGCTTGATATTATCCTCAACATCATTGCTGAAAGTATAAGAATAATCATGTCCCACAAAATGATAAAATTCGGGGACAGGTACAAATTTTACTTTATCGCCAAGACTACATTTTTTAAAGAACTCATGCTGGTCATTGTCCTCATCTATCGCTGCCGTCATATGCAAACCGGCTTCGTAAGTAAAGCCTTTTCGCTTGAATGATGTTGCTGAGCCGCCAACCTGAAAATGTTGTTCCAGAATAAGAACATGTTTTCCTTTACTTGCAAGTTCTGCACCTGCTGTGAGTCCGCCAAGGCCGGACCCGATCACAATAATATCATATTGTTTTTTCATGCAATAGTATAAAGCATTTTATAAGGAATATATAGTGAAAAGATTTTTTGGATATGTACATAATTTCGTAACGCGTGACTCCCACCTACGCTAAAGCTTCGGTGCGCAGGCGTAACGTGTAACGTGTCGTGATCAGTAAACAGTGATCGGTAAACAATGATCAAGGTAAGAAACCTCGAAGTGTCGGGATCCGTTACCTACTGTCTTCTAGCTTCTGGCTTTTGGCTTCTGATATGTTTACCAACTCATTGTTACGCCGGCAGAAACAGAAAGACCGCCATAGCGTTTGATATCGCTGGGTGTCGGGGTGGGGGGCACTGGAGAGATCATTTTTACATAGGGGATCAACTGATCGGCTTCAAATATTAAAAAAAGATCGCGATTCAATGCAATTTTTGCTTCACAACCTATTGAAGCTATAGTTGCAGCATGGATATAGTGTTCTTGGAAATCAATATCTTCCAAACCAAACTGTAGCAGGGCTTCAAGAGATATATCAGTCCAAAAGCGAGCAGCGATCACATCCAATCGAGGAAGAAAAGTAGAAAAGCCCGTCTTAAGAGGATAATCCAAATGAATATGAGTCAGCAAATAACTTGAAGAAGTTACAAGATCCGCTTGATGGGATATGGGTAAAATACGGAGAACATAGCCTAAAACCGGAGTGCTGGCCCCAGTGATATTAGTTAAATGGCCAGCGGACAGCGTCGTTTGAAATCCAAGAGGCAATGAAAGTGCTTTGTAACCCAGTTGCGCATGAAAAGAATTTGTTTTTGCATCAGCAAGTTTGACTATCTCTAATGTGTCAGGTTCATCCGGAAATACCGTATGGCTCCAATCTAGGGGAGAAAAATGATAGTTGAAGCCTCCCCAAAACAAATAATGAGCATTTACCTGCCAACCGGCCATGGCCTTTATAGATGAATAATTAAATTGTAAAAGCGATTCTCTTGGTCCGTTTAGTTTATTATGCGTACTCGTGTTCTTGTGCATTTCAGTAAGACGATCTATGGTTTTTGCATATTTGAGATAAAAGAATAAACTTTGATCTTGTCTGCTTTTACTTGCCAGCATTTCAACGTGGAATGCATTGAGAGAATTATTATAAGGGATTGTATCTCCGATCGTTGCCGGGAGTAGATCGAAAAAATAAGAGTTTATTGCAGAAACATCTGAGTAGGGAAAATCTGTAATGAACAGAGTATCTTGAGTGCGTGAAAAAGTATAATTTATGCCGGGTTGTATCAACCAATTTTTAATATGGGTTTGAGCTTTTAAATCTATTCGGTGAGAGATGGGTTGGGATGTTAATTTGGTATAATCTGTTTCAAATAGGTCATCCATTCTATAAACATTCCGTGACCAAGATGCAAAGAGAGACAAATTTCTAGCTACATAGTTAAATTCTGTGTGCTGTTCCCTAATAGTATACCTGGAAAGCAATGTGTCATTTTGGGATTCGCGCAGTAATTCATGGTGCGAAACTTCATATGCTAATTGCTTGGTTTGCATTTTCGAAGTATCAGGAAGTATCAGAGAAAATGAATTTTTAAGAATATCTATGGTGCCGGCGAATGCAAGCACGCTTAAGCAAAAGAATATGAGTATGGTTTTTCGAATTAATTTGTACATAGTGGCAGATAAAAATCAGCCGCCGAAACCGGCGGCTGATTTGAACATGTTAAATGAATGTTTATTTCAATAAGGTCATCTTCTGGTAAGCGACCTCGTTTCCGTATTGAGCACGAACAATGTAAACACCTGATGCATGATCGGCAGCATTCCAAGTTAGTTCATAAGAACCTGCTTGCATGCTTTGACGATCGATCAGTTTCGCAACTTGGCGTCCTGCAATATTGAAAACGGTCATGTTGACCATGCCGTCTGAAGGTAGATCAAATCCAATCGTAGTTAGAGGATTGAAGGGATTCGGATAGTTACCCTTCATCGCAAATTCAACAGGGATATTGCTGGGATCAACATCTGAAATGATTATACGCATCGGGAAGAATCCTGCGAGAGAAGAGTCTGTTCCTTCAAAATAATTCTTCCATACAGCCAATAAGTTATCAGGAACATCATCAAACCAAGCTGAGAGATTTAAAGTATCTTCGTCAACTATGGTATAAACTTCCGGAGTTGCAAGATCAGCTGCGAACATTTCAATAAGATTGCTACCGAAATTCAGATCCATCATCATGGTATCATAATCGCCTTCACTCATACCAAATTCATACATGAGCATTTCAGCGTAATCCATAGTGGCAACTACGGTATCCGCCAGATCGCTAAGTCCCTGCATCCCGATGGCAAGACTATCACCCAATGCAGCGAACATCACTTTTCCTTCGGGTGTAAAAGCACCAAAATTAGGATTAGATACTTCAAGAGCATAGATCAGATCAAGCGGCTCTTCGATATTGGAGAGATCCAGTACATTAGGATTAAGTGTGATATCGATCATGGAATCGACTTGTGTATAGACATATTCCAGGCCTCTTCCAATTGCCCAAATAGCTTCTTCAACGATGAAAGTCGTGATCAAAACGCCCTCTGTAACTTGCGGGATGATATAAACCGGATATAAAAGGTCTCCTTCAGCAACATCATGTCCCGCTGATGAATAATTTGGATCTTTGATCAGAACCGTAAAAATGATCGTTGTATCTTGGAAGTCGAATGCATCAACCTGGTGAAAAAGATGTTTTTGTGCGTTATATAGTTCATCGCTGTAGTCCAGATTATTCCAATCATAATTTTGGAACAGACTGTCTATACGACCGCCTTCAACCAGTGCGGCGATCATTTTACCTTGCTCACCGATGTCTTGGATTATAGCAAATAATCCAATATATCCGAGTCCGGTATGTGCATCTACATCAGTAGAATCAAAATATAATTCTGCCATATATGTGCCTGCAAGGGATGTCAAATAGGTTTTCATATCTTCACGTGATTCACGTGGATCCAGGATCATATCAGGTAAAAGTTGATTAATGACATCAGCAGGCAATCCTGAAGGGAAGATGTTACCGAAAGTATAGGCATACGGGTCTGCTTGCCAGTACATATCAATATAGGTCTGGTAAAGTCCATGATGCATGCTTTCGATAATACCAAGCGGGCGAACATCTACACTATCTACACCTGCAGTATCTACACATACAGTATAGACTTTTCCATGCAGGATTTGTTCAGCTTCAACAAAAATACTTCTTACTCCGACAAGTTCAGTTGAATCCATGAATGATGAATCTATAAATGACCATATGGAGTAATTGTTCAGCGTGTCACAGGCATATTGGAAATTTTCCATAGAAAGGATCAGTGTATCTCTTCCTATTTCATAAGTACTATCACTATCCAAGAGGTGCTCTAATCCGATGCTCAGATACTTAACTGCATTTTCTATGTAATTGGCGGCAGCCCAGATGGATTGGTATGACTCATCGTAGATCACAGCGACTTCTGTCGTATCAAAAACGTAAGTATCATAACCCATGAACGAAATAGTATCCGTTATTGATACTTCTCCGATCCTGAAGATGAAATCTTCTCCCAATGTAACAACCGTATCAAAGCGTGTTCCAAGGGAATCACCAAAAATACCAATGTCATAGAAGGTGTTAGCAATATGATCTAATGTCATTTCATAGGTATCATATAGATGTGCTTCAATTGAGTCCGCAAGCATGACAATAGAATCAGCCCTTCCTTCAGTCATGAAAGCATATAGATTGTCAATAAGATCATATTGATTTTCTACGCTGTCTGTAATGAAATAAAATGAATCTTCTAAATACTCTAATG
>DAOVOB010000125.1 GCA_030629925.1 Fidelibacterota bacterium | reverse complement strand
TTCCAGGAAAATGAGACCTTGGCACAGCGCTTAAAAGAAGGCGAAGAAAAGCTGATGGCATTTTTTATAGGACAGGTAATGCGTGCGACCAAGGGGCAGGCGGATCAGGCTGTTACCCGCGAGCTCATTAATAAAAAGCTGGGGTTGTAAATGCAGAATTTGCTTTGTATCGATATTGGAAATACTAACATAACTATGGCTGTTATACAAGATGATAAGATCCACAGTGAAATCCTTATTCCCAGCTCTCCCCTGCTGTCCATGCAGGAGTATACTGCATTTGTACAAGGTATGATAAAACAGATCGGGATGAACAGTACAGAGATTTGCGGTGTTGTCGTTTCTTCCGTCGTACCACGCCTTACCCAGCCCTTTACTGACGTATCACAACAAATATTTCATACGGATCCCATTATTGTTGATCACTTGCTTCCCATCGATCTGACGATCCGTTATGATGATCCTGCAGAAGTCGGTGCCGACCGTATTTGCAATGCGGTCGCCGCACTTGAACGTTATAATGCTCCGTTAATTGTTGTGGACATGGGTACTGCCACAACCTTTGATGTTGTAAGCCAGAAGCGCGAATATCTGGGCGGGGTTATTATGCCCGGACTTGAAACTGCGGGACGGGACTTATTTAAACGTGCAGCCCGTTTACCTCAGGTACAATTTGATTTTCCAAAAAAGATCATTGGTACATATACCCACGAAAGTTTACAAGCCGGTTTAATGTGGGGAACCGTTGATCAAATTGACGGGTTAATACAACGGATATGCCGTGAATGGAAAAAACAGGCTGTTACAGTGATCGCTACCGGTGGGCTATCAGAAATTATCGCACCTCATTCGCGATATATTCAGCATGTTGATAAAGAACTCACGTTGTTTGGAATGAAATATATTTATGAACAGCTAAGGGGAGATATATAATGAAACGTATGGGTATTATTTTACTATTTAGTCTGCAGTTTTTATTTGCCGCATCCTATACATCTATGGGAAATGTAAAAAAAATCAACAGCCTTGACCTTCGGATGACCGATTACGGATCGAGTCTGGGCGGAACAATGCAATGGCGCTTAATAAATAATTTTCACGCCGGTGTGCACGCAAACTGGACCTTTGTTTCAAGTGGCAAAGAATATACCATGACAGATCCCTATACCGGTTATACCTATAGAATAAATACCATCCATCTTGATTTTGCCAAAGCGGGTTTGTTTCTAAAAAAGCATTTTTTTACTAATCAACTGGCAAATACATTTGCACCTTATATTTCCATTCAGGCCGGACCTGTTCTTGCCATTGATACTGATAACGATCCATGGGCAAATTTTAGCCGTTATCAGGACGCTGTTTACCATTTCGGATTTTACACCCATTTTCATATTGGAATAGATTTTATGATGGAAAAACATTCTTCAATTACCGTTGCGCTGGGCTACGAACTGAATTATTTTAATCAGGCCGTGGATGAAGAAATACTGAAAACCAACTGGAATGGTGCTGCTCTGATATTGAATTATGGAAAGTATTTCTAATGGCACATGAACAATTCTTCTTTTCGCAAAATATTAATCGGGATATTTTGCGTTTTGAACATGATGAACATCATCACCTGAGCCGGGTCCTTCGAAAAAAAGTCGGTGACATTATCTGGGGAAGCAACGGTGACGGTATGGCCTATGAAACAAAGATCATTTCTATCGCCGAGAATGACACCAATTGTAAGATCATTAATGCCTACTCCCTTTGGGGTGAACCCCAAAACCGTGTTTCTCTTGCAGTTGGGATTATTAAACCTTCACATTGGGAAATCATGCTGGAAAAGTCCGTTGAATTGGGAGTATATGAAATATTTCCTTTGATCACCCGCTATACCGTAAAAACAGGTATAAAACGTGAACGCAACGAAAATATTATTTTATCCGCAGTAAAACAATGCGGTCGTAGCCGTATCCCGATATTGCATGAGCCCATGCAGTATTCCGAATTTATCCAAATAAAACGTAGTGAAACGATGTATATTTGTGATAATCAGGATGACTATCCATCCTTGGAAGCAGGATCAGATCAACACAATTATATGGTACTGATTGGACCGGAAGGCGGCTTTCATTCGGATGAAGTTGCACAAGCCATTACGAATTCCTGCCAATCGGTATTGTTAAGCAATCGGCGTTTGCGTACTGAGACGGCCTGCCTTATGGCGTTGAGTCGTTTAGTGGTTTAGGAGTTTAGGGTTTAAGGGCAACGAGCTGCTTATCACGAGAATAACTATGCCAAAGATAAAAACTAATGATATCATGACATATTATGAGATCCACGGACAAGGGAATCCCTTTATATTCATTCATGGAGGTTTTGTTACTTCTACTATGTGGCAATCTCAAATAGAATACTTTTCCAGATTTTTTAAAGTCATTACATATGATATCAGAGGACATGGAAAAATCGGAATTTCACCATTAAGAAAGTATTCTGTCGAATTATTTGCAGATGATCTAAAAAAATTACTTGAATAATTAAAAATAGAAAAACCAATTATATGCGGATTATCACTAGGTGGGATGATTGCACAAGCTTATGCTACAAAATATCCGCAAGATCTAAGAACATTAATTTTATGTGACACCGCAATTTCAACTTCTTTAACATTGTGGGATAAACTTATGGTCTACATTTTATTTCCAAAATGGATCATGATACCAACATTGCGTATAATGGGTGTAAGTAAATTTATAAATCTTTCATTTTGGATCGCAAAACTCACAAGAGGAAAAAAGTGTAATGCTGGAAATGGATAAAAAAGAGTATTTAAAAGTATTCGGCGCCATTTATAATTTCAAACTTTAAGATTTATCTAAAATAACTTTACCTACTTTAGTTCTTAATGGTGAAAATGAATCAAAATCCGTGCATTATCATGCAGAAGTAATGCAAAACCTTATAAAAAATTGTGAATCAGAAATTATTTCTAACGCGGGGCATACTTCAAACCTTGAAAATCCTGATGGATTCAATAAGGCATTGGAAAAATTCCTTAAGGGAATTGAATTGCGGCGTTGAGTAGATTGGTGGTATAGAAACAATTAAAATAATTAACATTGACTCAATGATAACAATTAAGATTGAGTCAAATTTAACTTTTTGATTTGAGTCAAATCTTATATCATTTCTTTGTTAGCTTACTCACAATAATAATCGCCAGAAACGCCAGCACAAAACTCACAAACCGTTCGGCGATGATCGCTTGCAAAAATTCGATATTCTTCCATATGATGGTGGTCAAAGCACCGGTAAGCATTCCTGCTATTGCACCCTCGCGTGTGATCTTCTTCCAATAGATCATGGAAATGAGGACCGGTCCGAAACTTGCTCCCAACCCCGACCAGGCATAGGAAACGAGCTTAAAGATCAGATCGGTCGAGAACCATGCTATGATGAAAGCCAATATACCAACGGCAAGCGTGATGATCCTGCTGGTTGTCAACATTTTTTCGGGACTGAGCTTTTTCTTCCCGACTTTGTGAACGATATCTTCGGAAATGGCCGATGCCGTAACCAGCAGTTGTGAATCGGCCGTGGACATCATGGCAGCCATGGCGCCGGAGATCAGAATTCCCGCGAACCATGCAGGCAAAAGGTTTTTCGCCATATAAGGCATGATCTGTTCGGGATCGCTCACAATACCTTGACCGTACAATTTGTATGCGATCAATCCGATGAGGAAAGCTCCAATAAAAGCTGGGATCGCCCAAAAATAAGCGATCTTTCGGCCTTTTTTAATATCATCGGGATTTTTGATCGCCATATATCTGACGATCAGATGCGGTTGCCCCATATAGCCGAAACCCCAACTGAGTCCACTGATGATCGCAAAAATTCCCACAATTCCCGTGTGAGTTCCGGTCAGAGATAATGTTTCCTTTGAAAAATCGTGGAGGATCGCCGGATCGGTGTTCATGATCTCAATGAAGCCCAGGATCGGCAACAATACCAGGACCAGAATCATGATCAATGATTGAACCACGTCGGTCCAGACCACAGCATTGAATCCGCCGAGGATCGTGTAAAGCAATATCACACCCGCCCCGATGAGCATGCCCGTTTCCTGCGGCATTCCGAACATAACGTTGAGAACTTTGCCGGCTCCGTTGAATTGCGCGGCCACGTAAAAGGTAAAGAAAAATGTGATGATCAAGGATGCGATCAATCTTAAGGCCTTTTCATCATTAAAATAACGGGCTATAAGGTCGGGCAATGTCAGGGAATCGTATTCTCCCGCAAGGTCGCGGATCGGTTTTGCCAGGAATTTCCACGCAAGTATAATTCCCGATAAGCTTCCGATCACGACCCACATCTCTGATATTCCGCTTATCAATGCCGCGCCGGGAAGTCCAAGAAGCAGCCATGCGGATTCCCCGCTGGCTCTCTCCGACAATGATATAGCCCAGGCTCCCAATTTCCGGTCTGCCAGCAAATAATCCGCATTGGTCTTGTTTTTATTGACCGATCTGATGCCGATATATAGAATGATGATCAAATAAATAATGATCCCGATAAAGATTGGATTCATTATGACTCCTTACCTTTTAATTACCCAAGGGGATAATTTATGAATTATGATTATATTTTCAATGGGAAAAATGACAAGAACCCTTCTTTT
>DAOVOB010000154.1 GCA_030629925.1 Fidelibacterota bacterium | reverse complement strand
GTTATCGCAGGGCATTACCATTATGACCAGGACGAAGGCGAGATCGATGGAATACGCTACCTCATCATGGGCAGCAGCGGGGGAGTGATAAAAGAAACAGATCAACATTCCGCAGCCCAAGAGATCGCAATGATAACAATTTCCAAAAATGGTATCGAAGAAATTCAATTACAGGAAATTGAAAGTAAAAAAGATCTTGAATGGACTCCCAGAATAAGTATGGATAGAATTCAAGCACTTTCATGTATGTTGGATAATTTATGGCAAGATGAGACATTATATTCCGAAAATGGCAAGGTATATTCCCTTAATGGTAATGGGGAATTTAATTTAACTGAAAAGATAGATTTGGAATCCCTTGTCAATCCCATTGACCTCCCTATTAAACTACATATATCAGTTTCAGATGATATTTATTCAAATCCATACTGGCTATTGGATGGAAAAGAAATATCAAAAGATACCATAACCTTTGAGCCTGCATTTCGTTCCGGTTGGGCGAATTATTCCAGTGTTGGAAATTGGTTTGCACCTTCTTCGGTATGGCAAGTTAATATTGATAATGCCAAAGTTAGTGAGCAAGGAAGCCTTCAATTTAAGATCTATGTGAGTTTTGAGGATACGAGAAAAAGAGAATTACATAAAACGGTCAATTATTATATCAAACAGAAATGAGATAGTATGACATCACAAGATATCGATAAAAATAGTTTTGCTCCCATTTATTACCAATTACAGGAATTGCTGGTTGGTAAAATTGAAAGTGGTGAATTAAAACCGGGAGATAAAATCCCATCAGAAAATGAATTAGCTGATAAATACAACATTAGTAGAAATACAGCTCAGAAGGCCATTCGTGCTTTGGTAAATTGGGGTCTTGCACAACGGATACAGGGAAAAGGTACTTACGTATGCAATAAAACGGTTACCTTGAGCATCACAGCATCATTAAGTCTGACTTCCGAGATCATCGGACTGAATAAAGTTCCTCACAGTCACATTCTACAAGCAAAGGTGATCGAAGCATCTCTTGATATTGCCACGAAATTGGGAATTGAAAAGGATACAAAAGTTTACAGTATTCAGCGTATCAGGTCTGTTGACGATCTTCCGCTTATGATACAAACATCATATATTCCTGTTTTTTACTTGCCTGATCTGCTTAAGAAGAATCTTGAGGATAAATCATTATTTGGTGTGATCATGCATGAGTATGGGATCAAGATAGATAAAGCCTCAGAGATGATGAGAGCTGTGTCTGTGACGAAATTTGAAGGCGAGATACTTCAGATACCTGAATTTTCACCTGCATTCTTACTGCAAAGACAAACCTACTTGGATGACGGAAGAGTTTTGGAATACGCAAAAACTATCGTTCGCGGTGATAAAAGTAAATTCCACGTTGATTTGAATAAAGAGGAATTAAATATATGATCCTTAGTACGGAAACCATTTACAATACATTTAAAAATATCCAACAGGATGTCTTTATTAAAACAATCCGTGATCTTACACTGATCAGGGTGAGTGATAAGCATTATATGGTGATCGCTGTGGATTCAGACGGTGGCATCGGTCCGCAAGAAGGGGATGTGGTACAAATACCGGCCTATGTTTCCGGACGTTTTGCAATAAGAGTCCCACTCCTGGAAATATTATCTTCAGGCGCTACGCCTGTCTGTGCATTTGATATGTTGACCATGCCAATGAATGAGATCGGTCAAGATATCCTGAGGGGTGTGAAAGATGAACTTAAAGCCGCCGGATTGGGTGATGATTTTCCCGTTTCCGGTAGTACGGAAGATAATGTGCCAACCAATATGACAGGTATTGGAACTACGATCGTAGGTATGATACATGAAGATGAACTACGACCCGGATCAAGCAAAGAAGGTGATCTGATCATTTCAGTCGGGAAACCAAAATCAGGACCTGATGACAAGATCACATTAGATGATATGGAGATCATTTCACAAGAGAGCATGCATCTGTTGACTAAGACAGAAGGCGTACATGATATCTTACCTGTAGGATCGCATGGTATAGCTTATGAAGTTGAACAAATTGCTACTACTGCCGGATTATCAGTTGAATACAGAAATAAGTTAGAGCTAAATATTGAGAAATCCGCAGGTCCTTCAACCTGTGTATTGGCCTCCTGCTCTGAGAGAAATTTTGAAGAATTAAAGTCAAATTGTCCAACACCTGTTTTTATAATAGGTAAATTAATAAAGGAATAAAATTGAGTAATATGAAAGAAAAAATCAAAGGATGTTTAATTGGGGTTGCCGCAGGTGATGCATTGGGTATGCCATCTTCAATGATGTCTCCGGAAGAAATATTTGAGAGATTTGGCACAATAGATACATTTTTACCCGCACCTGAGGATCATCTGATCCATCATGGGATGGTAGCCGGTGAAATCACAGACGATACGCAACAAACCCTCGCAATTGCCGATTCTATTATTGAGACCGGTAAGGTAGATCCTTTGAATATTGCACAGCACCTCATTAAATGGGGCGAAGATATGGGGATTTTTAACTCTGATCTGGCGGGTCCCAGTACATTGCGAGCTTTAAGTATGATAAGGAATGGAAAATCTATCGATAATTCAGGCAAAGTAGGTGATACCAATGGTGCTTGCATGAGAGTAGCTTCTGTCGGTATTTATGGCAATGGTGATATGGAAAGAACTATTGATGCTGTAGCGAATTCATGTAAAGCAACACACAATACCAATATTGCTATAGCCGGAGCATCAGCTGTTGCTATTGTAATTGGTAAAGCTCTACATGGTGAAAAAAATATTGATGTATTAATTCAATACGCTAAAGAAGCAGTATCACTTGGAATGAAAAGAGGAAATATCTGGTACAGTGCATCAATTGAAAAGCGCATTGATTGGGTCATGGATCTGATAGAAAAAAGCGAAAGCAAAGAACAAGCCATGTTGGATATTTATCGTTATATCGGCGCAGGCGTGCAGATTTCCGAGACTGTCCCGACTTGCCTGGGTATTATAAAACTTGCCAAAGGTGATCCTGTGGAGACCGTTAAGATCGCTGCAAATCTTGGAGGTGATTGTGATACGATCGCTGCAATTGCAGGCTCCATGGCCGGTGCGATCGCGGGTGCTGAAGCTTTTTCGAAAACATGGATAGAAAAGCTTGAAAAGGTCAATAATATAAATTTTGATTATTACACAGAAAAACTATTTAACATAATACACTAGGAGTAATAAAAATGAAAAGACTTTCATTAATTCTCGCAATTCTTACTGCCATGACGTTTGGTCTATTTGCAGAAGATGAAACAAGTGATTTAACTATCGTGGAAAAAGAAAGCAAACAAGCTTCTACCTCAGAAGTTATTTTAACGGAAGATGATTTTAAATTACACAATTGCGAAAGCGTAGGAGATGCTTTGCAGACGATCACGGGTGTATTTGTCAGCTCAACCGGTGAGATCGGCTTACGTGATGTTTCATCGTCAAAAGTCGTAGTTATTCTCGATGGTCAGCGCTTGAATACTGCAGGTGGTACCGGCGTGAACATCTCTTCAATGCCTATTGACAATGTAGAGACCATTGAATTGTTGCGTGGCGGTCGTTCTGCTCAGTACGGCGCTGATGCAGTGGGAGGTGTTATTGTCGTGACAAGCAAAAAGGGAAGCAGTGGAGACGGTCAAAGTAAAAAAGCATTCTTTGGAACAAAGTTATCTATTGGTTCCTACGGAAAATTCATGATCAATATAAACAACAGTCTTTCATTGGGCAAATTCAGCAGCTTTGTTTCATATCAGCATGATCAATCAACAGATAATTTCAGTTATGAATACATTAACTACGGAACTTTCCCCTATACGGCACTCGATACCATTGAGAATAATTATAAATCATCGGATAATATTTTTGTAAAACTTGATTATGCCTTAAATGAAAAACAAAACCTTTCGGCATCTTTCAATCATTACGGGTCAGTAAATGGTGCTGCGGGGATGATATTGCAACAAACACCCAATGCCGTATTGGAATTCAGCAACCAATCTTACAACCTGACCTATAATAATTCAGATGTTTTCGCAGGTTTTTCATTAAAGGGACAGGGTTACTATCTTGATAATGAAACAAAATTCAATGACCCGGATAATATTT
>DAOVOB010000056.1 GCA_030629925.1 Fidelibacterota bacterium | reverse complement strand
GGAATGGAATTATTCGCATCGCAAAAAGAATAATTTACTGTGATCTCGACCTCTTCTACGCCACCAACTTCGCCTCATCCTACGCCAAGGCTATGGATGACAAGAAGGCTACGCTGGTCAAGAAGGCTACGAAGAGCAGGCGAAACGGAGAACAAGCTCCACTTGGCCTGACGGGCGAAGTTCCGAACATTCGGGACGTAGACTGTTCGAAATGACATAGAAAATTATTTATGATAGAAGAAAAGAATATTGTTTTCTTCGATTAGTAGCTTCCAGCTTCTCGTCTCTGTATGATTATTACTTGAAAAGATTAGTTATTTTATGTAAATTTATTATCTTTGCGGGGCAAGGGAAGGGTTGAATCGTCACACAAAGGAGAATGAAAGAATGACAGACGAAAAATCAAAAAAAGATCCTAAGGAGAAAGCAAGTTCTCCCAAGGAGCCCGCAAAAGTAAAGAAAACGAACACCGTCAAAGAAAACAAAGCAAAATCAGACCCAAAAGCCGGGAAAAAGGCTTCACCTAAGAAGTCTGCTTTAAGTTCTAAAGAAATTGATAAACTGATCGTTGAAAATGCAGATCTTCAAGCAAATACAAAAGAAGTTCAGGATAATTTTCTTTTATTGGCTGCAGAATTTGAAAATTATAAAAAACGCATAAATAAAGATCAACAACGCTCTAAAGAATTATATAAGGACAGTATGCTGGCAAATCTTTTGCCTGTTATTGATGATATTGACCGTGCTTTACAACATCATGATAAAGATAGCGAGATCTCTGAAGGATTCTCAATGATCCGAAGTAAATTATTAAGCTATCTTGAAAACTATAAGGTCAGCCCCTTTAATGTTGTGGGAGAAAAATTTGATCCCGAGAAACATGATGCCATGCTGACTCGTGCAGTTGAAGATGAAAAAGATAATATTATCCTTGAAGAATTTGAAAAAGGATATATGATAGATAAAAAAGTACTTCGCCATGCGAAGGTAATCGTAAATATAATAGAGTAATACATGCCTAGAGATTATTATGACATATTAGGTGTAAGCAAGTCCGCAACTCAAGAAGAGTTAAAGAAAGCTTATCGCAAATTAGCAGTTAAATATCATCCTGATAAAAATCCCGATAATAAAGAAGCTGAGGGGAAGTTTAAAGAAGCAGCTGAAGCATATTCTGCTCTTTCAGATCCCGAAAAACGCCAGCGTTATGATCAATTCGGTCACGATGGCTTAAAGCAAAATGGTTTTGGCGGAGGCGGAGGCTTCAGTGGACAAGGAATGTCCATGGATGACATATTTTCGCAATTTGGAAATATTTTTGGAGATGCTTTCGGCGGAGGTGGTTTTGGCTCCTTTTTTGGAGGTAATACACAACATCGCAATACAAACCGCGGTGCAGATATGCGCGTAAATCTTCGATTATCTCTTGAAGAGATATATAACGGAGTAAAAAAACAGATCAAGATCAAACGATTTGAAAACTGTTCGGATTGCCATGGTGAAGGTGGAACAGGAAAACACACCTGTTCGGTTTGTAATGGTACCGGAAAAGTCCGTGAGCGCGTAAATTCATTTTTTGGTCAAATGATAAGCGAAAAAGTGTGTTATCAATGCCATGGGCAAGGTACTATCATTGATTCTCCCTGTCAAACATGCCATGGAGATGGTAGGGTAAAGAAAGAAGAAAGTGTCACTATTGATATTCCCGCAGGTGTACAAGATGGAAATTATATGACCCTGAGCGGAGAGGGAAATACCGGTAAACGGAAAGGTGAAACCGGCGATCTTATTGTAATTTTCAAAGAACAAAATCATAAGTTTTTTACCCGTTCGGGTAATGATATAATTGTTACCTGTGTAATCACTTGGCCACAAGCCGTTCTTGGGGCTGAAATTGAAGTGCCCACCCTAAGCGGAAAAGTAAGTTTTAAGATCAATTCCGGAACTGATAATGGAAAGATATATCGACTTCGCGGAAAGGGGCTTCCGGTTTTGCATGGACATCGACACGGTGACCAATTAATTCAGATCAAGATCGAGACTCCATCCCAGATGGATAGAGACGAAAAAAACCTTATAAAAGAATTATATCAATTGTATTCCAAGAAAAAAAATAGTAAAATTGAGAAGTTTATACCCTGATAAGGGGGCTTTTATGTTCACTAAAAAAGAAAAAAACATCATTCTTATTGTCGCACTGATACTGCTTTTGGGAGCTGTAGGGTTTGTTGTTCGCAAAGTAATAAAAAAACAGCGTGCGCTACGTTCATCAGATATCAGTATGAAAGATACTTTTCAACGAGAAGATGAAAGCAGGGAAGAATCGAAAATTCCTTCAGAACCGGTAAATATCAATACCGCCGGATTAATGGAAATCGAAGCACTTCCTTTTCTTGGAATGGAACGCTCAAAAGATATTATTGAGTATCGTGATAAGAACGGTCCTTTTAAAAGCTTGGATGAGCTGACCAATATAAGTGGAATTGGGCCAAAGACCCTCGATAAATTAAAACCTTTAATTACTTTATAGTGCTTTAGGAGGTATTGTGCAAGAGCAACAATATTACAATGAAAAATGGTCATTTGTTATTAAATGGATAGCGGTTATCCTTTTGGTTATTTTATTATTGGTTATTTTTATTCCCAATAATATCTGGAAAAATGAAAACGATATGCGTCAACGTTCACATTGGAAAATGAACCAATTATGGGATGCGCAACGCATGTACCACAAGTTGACCGGTTATTATGATGCTGATATGGAAGGTGTTTTATGGTTTGTTTCTGCTGTACGTGATTCCATCCTCGCGGATAGTGAATATATTGGTGATCAAACTATCTATTACAAAGGTGAAGATATAAACATCGAGGTTCCGGAATTTTGGTTTACGGAATATGATACTGTTTTCTCAAATCCTTATCACGCCAAAGACACCAGCTTGGTAGGTGTTTATACCGCAGTTGAATATCAAGGCGAGACAGGGACATGGGATACCGTATATCTGGGTGAACATAAGGATCGCTATAAATACACCGATGTTCTATGGGAAGGTGTTATTATTGATACGACCATTGATACGATCATAGAAAAAGTTATTAAATATAAACATTTTAATCTTGTTGATTCACTTCTTGTATGTCCATTGACCGACGAAGAATTTAATGTAAAAGTTAAAGGTAGGGAAAGTGACACTGTCATAATCTATAGCCCTATTCGTGGTGGATATACAGATAGAAAATATTTCTTCTTTACATTTAAAGACACCGGTCACGGCTTTATAATGAACGGAGAAGCTTCCTGGGATAAATAAGTATGTTAACTCTCGCGTTACATCACGATGAGTCTGTATTTGTATATTTGAGCGAGACGCAAAAGGGAAAGAAAAGCATAGAACAACTTGGTTTGTTTCCACCTGATTTTTCTTTTGATAGGAGTTTTTTGTATCAACATAATGCTAAGGATATGCTTAGTGATATGTTGAAAGAGATCCTTGATAAATTGAAAATTCAAGCGCAGGATGTATTTTTCTCCTTTCCGGCTGATCTTGCTTACATAGCTTTATATAATGATGTACCCAAAGAAAATGTAAAAACGATCGTAGATAAGGATGTTTGGTTGACCGAACTAAAATTCGGTTCGGAATTAATAGAACAAAGTGACTGTCAGGTCAAAGTGATCTATAAAGAGAATGGGCTGGCTTTATTAACATCAGTCTACTACCCGAAAATGATCCTTGAACTTTTCAGTTCTGTCTGTGAAGACCATCATTGTCACTTGGTTGGCATTGGTATTAATATTTTTAATGCTACTGAAATTGCAAAGAAAGCATCTAAGGATACAGAGTATACCGTGATCGGTTTTAAGAAAAATGAGTATGAACTTGTTTCGGTTCGTAACGATAACGTTTTAGGTTATGCGCGTTTTTCCTATATCAATGATCACCTTCTGTATATTGCACGAAACGGCGAGATCCCTGAGGGACTATGTGAAGCAGTGGTACAGAAGAATGCGGCAGAACTTGATAAATATAGAATTTTTCTGACAGGTGAAAGTCAGTGTTTTAAAGAAATGAATGATCTTGTTGAAGCTCAACCGGATATCGTGATATTGAATCCAATGAGTGTCAATACCAGCTATCAAAAACCGTCTGTAGCTTATGATAAACATTTCGATACTGTGTTCTCATCAGCTTTAGGTGCATTGATATAAGGAGGTAAGGAAATGAAGATTAATTTGTTACGTGAAGATCAGATGACAAAAGTCCCTCATCAGAACAAAGAAAAGGAAGTTCTTCGTTTTGATGACACATTCTCCGGTGGGAATGATGACTTTTATTTTCAGCAACCGGCACCTTCAACAGAAGAATACAAGAAACCGCGCAAATTTCATTTTTGGCTATTTTTGTTGATTTTCATTATATGTGGTGCAGCTACGATCTTTATTATTGAACCGGGTAAAACTTTAGATTTTTTTGGCGGTTTTGGTAGAAATGTAGCTGAAGTTTGGAATAGAACCATTGATAAGATCCAAACTTCTTGGATACATCGCAATGACCGGGAAGTTGTTTATCTTGAAATTCCTGTTTTGCAAGAGCCAAAAACAGCCCCTGTAAAAGAAGAAGTTAAAGAGATCATTGAGTACGCTCCTCAGCAGATCATTAAAGTAAAAAAGCAGGTTGAAAAAGAAATTATTAAAGAATCGACCGAAGAAAAAATCCTTAAAAGCCCTGCAATTTATGGTACTATACGAGATGAACTTGCCTTATCACGTCGTAATTTGATGGCCGCCGAGTTTGTATGGTCAAAAATACCTGGTGGTATGACACTTGATAAGTTGACTATCTCTGAAGATAAACTCAGTATTTCCGTTAAATCACGTTTCCCAATGTTGATACAGTCTTATTCTAATGTTATTGAACAGCATAATATGTTCACCTCTGTACTTTCAGGAAATGAAGAAAAAGTAGGAGAAGAGACAAGAGTTCAATTGACCAGCGATCTTCCCGCATTGAGGGAAGAAGATCGTCCGGAACGCATTTGGGATCTTGATGTAGAATGGTTTGATGATTATTTGGTCATTGCAGCTAACAGCGCTGACGTGATCGTATCTCAAGCTATCAATGGCTTTAAAACAATGGATGTTGGAATTGTCAGACATGACATTGATGTCACTGTTTATGGCAATCGCACTGCAATGATGTTGTTCCTTCAGGAATTACAAGCTATCCCGGCCGCTTTTGCTGTAAGAGATATTACATCGACCTATCATGTGGAGGATCAATCTAATCAGCTTGATCTGACATTAGTGTTTTACGAAAGAGAATAATGTCTAGAATTATCAGTGGTCGTTATGGCGGTTTGTATATTGCCAATCCAAAACATTCCATTCGTCCAACGACAAGTAAAGTAAAAGAATATATATTCAACGTCCTTCAGAATCTTGAAGGACGTCGTGTCATAGATCTGTTTTGTGGAACAGGTGCACTTGGGATAGAGGCATTATCGCACAATGCCGAACATGTAACTTTCGTTGATAATAATTCCCGTTCCATTCAATTAAGTCGTATAAATCTGGAAAGTATTAAAGCTCCTGAAGATACATGGAAGTGTATAAAAAATAATGCTATAAGATTTTTTAAAAGAAATAAGAATACATATGATATTATCTTGGCTGATCCACCTTATGATCTTGCTTTGGACAAGGAATTTTTTAATGATTGCAGGAAGCATCTGATGGATAGGGGACTAGTAATACTTGAGTATTCCAGCAGAGGGATAGTGGAATCGGGAGAATGGAAACCATCGAAGATCAAAAAAATGGGTGATACCAATATCTATTTTTTTCAAAAATAGATAAGTATAAAGGCAAAAGGTAAAGGGCAAAAGATCCAAAAGACAAGAACCAAGAGACAAGTAATATTCACTAAAAGGCAAACTTGTCCTCCGAAGCTCCGAGAAGGAGCGTAGGGGGAGGGCAAATGGCAAAAGGTCGAAGACTCTCCGTAGCCTTGGCGAAGGAGAGCAAAAGTATAAAGTAAATTGCAGGGAACGGTTCAGTCTACGCCAAGGCTACGCCTGACACGGCGAGACCATTCCAAAATAAAAGTTAAGTTTTAAATGATAAGTAATAAAAAAAGTAAAAATTATATAAATGTGTAGAGAACAGGCATGCCTGTTCCCTAAATTTTGAAAAAGATTTTCAAAGGGTTTAAATAATAAAAATATTTGTTACTTTTAGGAAAAATAAAGGAGTTAAAATGAAGAAATGGATACTTCCAGTTGTGTTGAGCGTTCTCATGCTCTTCGTTGGTTGTGATAAAACTGACCTTTCCATTAGCTACGAAAAATACGAATTGGAGAATGGACTTGATGTTATTCTTCATATTGATGATAGTGATCCGATAACCGCGGTTGCTATTCAATATCATGTTGGTTCAAATAGAGAAACACCAGGTAAAACCGGATTTGCTCACCTTTTTGAACACATGCTTTTTCAGGAATCTGAAAATATTGGCCAAGATCAGTTTTTTAATAAGATCCAAAATGCCGGTGGTACCCTAAATGGCGGTACTTGGACAGATGGTACGGTATATTATGAAGTTGTTCCAAAAAATGCACTGGAAATGGTGCTTTGGATGGAATCTGACAGAATGGGTTATATGATCAATACCGTGACCCCTGCTGCGTTTACTAATCAACAAAACGTTGTTACAAATGAAAAACGCGAACGCGTTGATAACAATGCTTACGGACATCGTTCTTACGTGATCGGCAAAGCCGTATATCCGGAAGGACATCCTTACAATTGGCAAACGATCGGTGTTGTTGAAGATATCAATAATGCAACCGTTCCAGATGTTAAAAAATTCTATAATGATTTCTATGGTCCAAATAATGCGACTCTTGTGATCGCCGGTGATATCGATCCTGCTG
>DAOVOB010000221.1 GCA_030629925.1 Fidelibacterota bacterium | reverse complement strand
ATGGAAGGTGTCAAGAATGCTTTTCGCCAGGTACCCATTGGGAAAGAAGATAATAGTCCGAATATATCCTTCCGCGTTTTTACTTTAGAGCCGGGTGGTCATACGCCTTATCACATTCACGAATCGGAACATGTGAATTACTTCATCTCGGGTGAGGGAGCTATTCAGGATAAACAGGGGAAATTGCATTTTGTAAAAGAAGGTGACTTTTCATTGATCCTGCCTCATGAAAAGCATCAATACCGCAATATCTCAGAAACAGAGGATATGGTATTTATCTGTGCTGTTTTGAAAGAATACGAATAAGATTTATCTGTCACTATTCTAAAAAAAAATCAGTATAAAACAAAGCCGATATCGTAAAGATATCGGCTTTGCTGTTAAAATGAAGTAAGAAGAAACATCTTATAGATTATTACCAATATTTAGTCCAAAATACAGGGTTCTTGGCATAACGGGACCATAGACATAAGCAGGATCTCGATCAATTCCTGAATCAAAGTCGCTTTGGAACGAATTAAAGATATTTTTAATACCACCAAAAAGCTTGAGATCCGCACCATTCAATTTAATAGTATAAACTAATTTCAATCCTGTATCGAAAAACGCAGATGATTGGCGTAATTCTCCGGCATCCGGATCGATAGCTTGAGTACCGAAGTAAGGAACCAACATCTTGCCGGTGTAAGTTCCGGTAGCAATAAGGCATGTATTATCCATTAAATCCCAATCTATACTAAAGAAACCGTAAGAATTAGGTGTTCTAAAGAAATTACGTTCATTAAAATTCTGAACTTCATCGTATTTACTTGATTGTATGGTAAAACCGGACTGGAATGCCAGATTAGATGTAGTTTGCAGGAAAAGTTCAAGATTCATACCTCGGACTGTAGCACCTGATGTAGCATTGGTTCGTGTATAAATAACCACACCGTCATCATCAGCTTCACCAATTTCATTTACAAAGGGATCGATCAGTCGTGTAAGAAATCCTTCAACAGTAAATGATATGGCTGCATTTTTACCGATTTTATTGAAATCTAATGATGCCATATAACTGCGACTATTCTCTTGTTTAAGATTGGCTGCATTAACGCGGATTACTTGGCGTGCACCTGAAGTTTCAATATGAAGATCTTCATCAAATATTTGTGGTGCACGGTAACCGTTAGAGTAATTTAATTTAGCCTGAAGTGCATCGGAAAATGAATAAAGTATACCGATTCTGGGACTTAAAACATTTCCGCTTTTATTATTTGAAACATCACTTAGATCGAGAATATCATAATGTTCAAAACGCAGTCCTGTTGATAGCTTCAATTTCCTTATGGAGAATTCCCATTGTGAAAAAACACCGGTCGATAGAGATCTTTGATTTGCAATCAAGGTGTTGAGAACATGAGGAATTTCCGTAACAGTACCTGCAACAACGGTTGCACTATCAATTTCAGGGTAGCCTAATTTAACATCTTTCAAATTGCCGGATTGATGTTCAATACCAGAGATCATTTTAACATTTTCAAATACAGCATTATAGTTTACACCCATGTTATAGGTTAGATCATGCGTGTGCCCGTAGTCACTTAAGGATTGTTCGGCTCCATAATAAGAATCACGGTTCAAATCTTGGAAAGCGGCAAAAATCTTTAAATTATCAAATTCGCGAAAATACTGATTAAAGCTAATTGCGGTACTTTTTAGATCGTGTTTCAATGCTTCCGCAATATCCCGTTCGTGCAGAGGATAATCTTGCATATTTCCACCATTTCTTTCCTCACGAATGTTAAAGAAATCAATGGTAAGCTTATTCCGGTAACCAAAGCGATGAAAAAGTCTGGTTCCCATGGTTAAGTTTTCCATAGGTGCAATTTCAGAAAATGTATCGTTATCTGCATCATACATTCCTCTTTTTCGAGAGAAACCGTATAAAGCCAACCCGGTCTTTCTATCCGCTGAAACGATCGAAGTATTAAATTTAACCGAGAAGTCACTGGCGACATTAGCTCCAGTTCCAATACCAACCTGATTTGTGCTGATACCGCCTTCATAGATATTATTTATCGGATCTTTAAGAATGAGATTGATTGTACCGGCAATGGCGTTTGAACCAAACATAGCCGATCCACCGCCTTTGACTACTTCAATTTGTTCGATCATATTTGAAGGGATCAACTCTAATCCATAAACCCCGGCCAAACCGCTGAAAATAGGAAGGCTGTTGACCAATATTTGTGAATAAGGACCTTCCATGCCATTTATCCTGACCTGTGAAAAACCGCAATTCTGACAGTTGTTTTCTAAGCGAAGACCGGGAGTATAATTTAAACCTTCAGAGATACTGACGGTTTGAATATTATCAAGCATCCGGGGTGAAATAACATTTACAGTTTGTGATGCTTCAATACGATGTTCCGCATAACGATTAGCTGAAACCACAACATCTGACATATTAAGGACATCTTTTTCCAATATGATCTTTTTTTCAATGGTCGTTTTTTCTTTGGTTGTGATCTTAATTTCTTTTGTTTTGTATCCAATATAAGAGACAATAAGAGTATAATCGCCTACCGGCGCGTGAATAATATTAAAATGTCCCGTTTCATCCGTAGTGGTCCCAATAGTCGTACCCTTAAGTACAATATTTACAAATGAAAGATGTTCACCATCAAATTGTACATCTCCGATGATATTGGCGTCCGTTTCTTTTCCTACAGCAAAAATGAGACCGATAATAACTGATAATAAAATAATTTTTTTAATAATTTGCATGATACCTCCAAGCAAAAATATATTTGATATAAAAAATATTATGAATTTGTTTATATCAAAATTGGAGGCGCTCTTTCACAGCAAGATTTATGGAAAAATCGTAGATTTGTTTTTTTGTAATAAAATGTTGAAAGTGTAAGTGTACTTAGTAATAAGATCAATAAAAAGATAAAGGTGAATAATAGATTATTGATCAAGTGAATGAACAATAATTCAGCTTCGGAATGTTGATGATTCACATTATTGGAGCTTTTATCACTTTTAAAGGGGTGGGCATGGGTTATAACACGTCCATCAGGTAGTTGGT
>DAOVOB010000143.1 GCA_030629925.1 Fidelibacterota bacterium | reverse complement strand
GAGATCGATGGATCCACTCCTCCGGAATCATGGCCATTAGATCTTATCGGTGTCGTCGGTGAATATAATGATCCTCAGGTTATGCCTCGTTATATGACAGATTTCATTACAAATCAACCACCTGCAGATTTCCTTATTCTGAATCCCGCTGACGGTGCTGTGATTACCTCATTTGAAGATCCTGAAATTGTTGATATGGATACGGGTACTGATACGGTCAAAGCTCTGTTCCTAAATTGGACAGAAGCTGTAGATCCTGAAGGCGATTCACTTGAATATGAAATGCACTTCATTGGTGACGGTCCTGAAGAAGAACTTATCACACAAGATACTTTCTTATTAGTTCCTCTGGATGAAGAAACCCCATACGAAATGAATGGTATCTATACTTATTACTTTACAGCTACAGATCCTATGGGCGAAATAGGTTACAGTGATACCAATATATTTACTTTCGACTTCCCGGCTCCTCCGCTAGTTACTTTTGCGGATGTTGTTCTGATTGACGGCGTACCGAAAATGTATGCAGTATTCAATATGCCGTTTATGGCAGGTATGGCAAACTTCAAATTAATCGATTGGAGTGATGGAGCTTCTGTTTCAAATCCGACCGGAATGGAATTCTTAAGCGGAAATGCCATTTTGCTTTCAGGCGCTTTGGTCGAAGATCATTATGTTTCATTAGTATACAGCGGTGTGGTTGCACCCGGTGAAACTGTTACGGTTGACGATACAACTAAAGTTATTGATGTATTGATTCCTTTCAGTGAAAATCATCCTGAAGATGTAACAACCATTGAAACATTTGAAACAAATACCGGTACATTCTGGGCGCCTACCGGCTCAGGATCAACCAAGGGTATTTTGACTACTTCCACCTTCGCAGTTTCCGCAGACGAAGCTTACGTTGGTGAAAAATCCGGTAAACTAGACCTGAAAGATGATTCAGCTATAACCGGTGGTTGGTATGTACGCCTGTATCATACACTGGCATATACTGTACAAGCAAATTCGAAATTAATGATTATGGTTAAAGGTACAAATGCTAATGTTGAAATGCGTCTGTCAGTTAAAGATACCGGATATGAACAAGGTCCGTGGAAATCAGTCTCTGTCTCTGCGGATGATTGGCAGGTAGTCAGCTTTGATCTCTTAAATGATGAAGCTGAAGGCTGGATTACTGGTAATGGAATCGTTGAAGGTACAACCGTAAAGATTGAAGCAATCCATATGCGTTGTTCAGAAGATGCTGATGTGGTTCTTTACCTTGATGAATTCACAGAACGTAAGGTCTTGAGCGCTGTTGAGGTAACATTAAATGTTATTATGAAACAACGTGTTGAGGAGACAAGTTTATTCAATCTTGCAACAGACTTTGTTGACGTAGCCGGAACCATGAATAGTTGGGGCGGTACCGTAATGGCAGACTTTGACGGAGATACAACGTATTCCGTTGTTCTACCATTAATGCCATACTCAGAACACGCATTCAAGTTCCGTATTAACGGCTCATGGAGTGATGCAACTTGTGAATTCCCATCAGGTGGACCAAATCGTGAATTAACAGTCGGAACAAGCAATAGCAGCCATACTTACTGGTATAATGATGATACCCTGGAAGTTGCTATTGACGGTATTCCGGTTGAATTCGCACTGCATCAAAACTATCCGAACCCCTTCAACCCAACAACCACGATTAATTTTGATCTTCCTGCAGCAGCAGATGTCAAGTTAGTCATCTATGATATTGCCGGACGTAAGGTACGTACCCTTGTCAATGGTAATAACATTGAAGCTGGTTATAAGAAGATCGTTTGGAATGGTCGCGATGACTTTGGTAATGGCGTCGCAACTGGTATGTATATCTACCGAATCATAGCAGGAGACAATGTTGACGTCAAGAAGATGACCTTCTTGAAATAAACAAATGTAACCTGTTTACATAAAAAGAAAGGCTGTCAATGACAGCCTTTCTTTTTTGCCATTGAAAACTTTAAAAACTTGGGGCAAGTTTTCATAAAACATCCCGTAAATAAGCAGTATTATATAAAAATCTTTATGATTTGACCAATAAATTCTCCTAAAATCTTGAGGCAAGTTTTTAAGCTAATAAATGACTGATTTGTGAAAATAATAGTCTATATATCGGCTAAATAAAAAAACTTGATTTAAGATTTTTCAGCAAATGGAATTCTAATCCGTTACCTCCGAAGGTTCGGGATGCTCCTATTTAACATTTATATCTTTCCGTCTTCTCCCCCCACCTGATTCAGGAGGGGGTTAGGGGGTGGTTCTTATTAGTTATAAATATCACTCAGTATAACCCAACCTCCCCTTTATCCCCTCCTTATCAAGGAGGGGATTCCCATCTTTTTAACTTTTTATTACGGCATAGTCCAAATGAAATGAGGAAAGGAGGCAAATCAACCTTCAACCTTTTTCTTGACAACTTAAAATATTCATGGCTTGGTTTAATTTCAGATAATGGGTTATTAATAGATAATCTTACTATCATGTCAAATCCTGACCCCGAAGCATTGGGGTGGAACTACGCCTGGCAAGCAAATACTTTTTTCTTCTCTATGCTGTTCGCTTCCTAGCTTCTATGCTGATAGCTATTAGCTATCTTGATGTATAAAAAGTGCTTGAAATAATTTCCATCTGACGCAGAAAAACTGCTTTACTCTGACCCGGAGCATACATCATGCAGTCAATTAAATAGGTCCGATTGGTTACACCATCATAAAAATAGAACATGGTAAAAGGACCGCCCATTAATTTTGTCGGATGTCCCCAGAGTCCGCGGATATTATTTATGATCACACCGCTCCACTCTACCGTGCGATAACGTGCATACGATTTTTCAATATAGATCTTATCCATCAGGTTCATCATTAACCAGTATTTCATCCGGAGGGCCCAGTCCTGGTCAATTACCTTGTTAAATCCACCGTCATGCCAGTAAACTATAATATTACGCTGAGGGTTTGGACAACCTAAGTGAAGAATATGTCTGCTTGAATCCACATAGATAATTTCATAATCATGCGGCAAACGGAATGAAAAGCCAAACTGTTCAAAGATGGATTCAGATAATTCTTCCTCTTCCGCGATATGGTAAATTTGATTGAACTGAGAAGATAAAAAGCCATTATTAATTGCTTGATAAATTGTCTTCCCCTCGTTGTGGATAAATTCTAATAATTCTTCCTTTGTATTTGCCAACAGCAACATATAGGTCTGTCGGTCAGCATATTTATTGTATTCATAAAAAAATATTTTTTCACCGGAAGCGACTCTGTTGCGCACAGATTCACTGATACTTTTCTGAATAAATGTTGAAATTTCATCCTGGCCGGCTAATGTGGCAACCAACAAGACGAGTTTATCATTCCTGTGTTCCTTGTAATCTTCAAGTGGTATCCTTGAAAAATAAAATAATTGTTCAATTTGTGGGGTGCGTATTTCAAATTCTACTTTTTTAGAGATATCTTCTTCAATAAAATCCCATAGATCATCATTTACCAGCGTCATGATAGCAATATCACTACCATCAGCTAAAGATTTATAATCACTGCAGGAAATGGATAGAAAAAGTACGAGCAAACAAAGCAGTATTTGCTTTTTCATTTTTATACCTCCGTAGAATTGGCTTTCTGTTGAATGGTTTCCAGTTTTGCCTGTGTTTTAGATAAAATATCTTGACAATATGCGCTTAATTCTGACCCTCTTTCATAAAGTGAAAGAATGGTTTCCAGCGGTGTTTCTTCATCTTCGATTTGCTTTACAATGGCTTCCAGTTCTTGCATTGCCTCTTCAAATGTTTTTTCTTTACTCATGATATTATCCTTTTTTATCGCATTGAGTTACACTTGCATCCGCACGCCCATCATTAAATTCTATATTGATATCATCCCCCGGAGAAAGCGCATGAACTGAACGAATCAATTGATTATTATTATCTCTTATAAGTGCATACCCTTTTTTTAAAACATGGCTGGGTGAATATGCCCATAATTTGCCGCTTATCCCATCATAACGGGATTTTTTATACTTAATATGATTTTTTATTCCAAGTTCAAGCGGCCTATACAGTGATTGGATCTTATCGCTCCAGGACATGATGGTATCTGACATTCTCCGTGATGATAAATACCGTTGTATATTCTGAAAACGCCGATACTGTTTTTCAATAAAATATTCAATGCGTGATGTAAGTGAATAATCCAACTGGTTTAATTTATTTCGTACATCCCGCCAGGATTTACAGACTGTTTCTGCCGCATTGGTCGGTGTAGATGCGCGATAATCTGAAACATGATCAGCAATAGTCGTATCCGTTTCATGTCCGATACCCGTAATAAGAGG
>DAOVOB010000246.1 GCA_030629925.1 Fidelibacterota bacterium | reverse complement strand
CTGAATTATTATTTTTACGAAGGGATATACACTTCTTCGGATTTTATTATTGGAAACACTTTTTATGCGGGATTAAATATTCAATGGCTGTGGTGGAAATAGGCCATCAATATCATACACATCAACAAACATAACTCATTATAAGGAGAATTTAGCGTGAAACGTTTATTGATCTTATTTATTATTCTAACTGTTTCTTTAACTGCTTATGAACTTGGTTCAGAGCCATGGGGAAACTATACGAATTTTGACCCGGCAGAAAGAGCTATGGGTTTGACCTATCCTGAATCTTGGTTAACACCAGCAAAATTTCTTCTTGACCCCGTTTATGAAGACAGCTCAAAATTTTATGGAAGTTGGGAACAGGTCTTAACTTTTGATAAGGATTATGGCACTACGAATATCTCCAATAACATTATTGCACAATATATTCCTTATTCCTCCCCTCAAAGATGGAGTCTCGGTTTGGAACTTGTTGATTATAAAGGTGCAAATGCAACTAATCGCACAGATATGGTCCTTAATTACAAGTATAAGAAGGGCTCTGTAGATTATTTTCATACCGACAATGAACAAACGATTGCACTGGATTCATTAGTCCTTGATCACCGTATCAACAGCAATGCATTAACATTTGATCATCAACTGGGGAAACGTTTTAAATTAATGGGCGGTATTGATCTATATTTGATCGAGCAGAAAGATAATCTTATACGCAATTACAATACTTCTCATGAGTTTATGGAATTACATTACATCGCATCAAAAGCTTTCCAGATCTATGGAAAATTTGAACATCGCTTCTTTCGTAGTGATATTCGGGAAAATACCATGGTCGTATTTAGACCCGGAATAAAATACCATAAAGGTATCTTTTTCTCTCACTTGGCCGTTCGTATTTCTCCAAATCAATCTTTCCCAATTGCACAGATTATCTTAAAACCCAAACCTTTTTACTTTGAAGCCTATTTGAAGGTACGTAATCCATTATTCATTTTAAAACGAAAGGGGTATCAGCATACAGGTTTCCGTACCGGAGTTCACCACAACAGTAAACATCATAAAATTAACGCTGATCTGGAAGTAAGCTATAATCTTACCGCCAACATAACAACTGGTGTACCAACACCGAATTTCTTTACAATAAAAGCTGATGGCGAATATCGTTTTAAACTTCCGATAATAGATACTTATCTTGCTGCGAGCTATGCACGAACCGGGAATACAAATTATTTTTATCATCCGGAAATATCTACAATACAAGCCGGAATGCAATTCCACACAAAACTTAACAAAAACGATTTGTTGCTTGATATAGATCTAAATGCGAACTATATACTGCATGACAATCCAAACAACGTAAGTTTTAATCCAAGTACACTGACTTATAACTTGATCACAGATACTGCTCCTGTCGGTGACTGGAAGGTCAATCTGAATATCAATACACGAATAAGATCTTTTAGTTTAGGTCTGGATATATCAACTCCAATTAATCCAAGTGAAGGCCTGTACTGGCATCTTTATGAAGGTATTTACACATCTTCCGACTTCATTATTGGAAATACCTTTTATGCCGGACTGACAATACAATGGTATGGATGGAAATAGATCATGAAAGACCATAAGGGTTTTACACTTCTTCTTATATTTTTTCAAGCTATATTTATTGCCTTCACGAATATTGCAGCTCGCCAAGCAGCAATGGAGATCGATCCTTTTGTCATTTCATTTTTACGCTATTTGATTGGAATATTGGCTTTGGGCTCCATAATCTTAGTAAAAAAAAACAAAATTACGCTTTGAATGGGCAGATTTTAAAACTCTCTTTTTTCTTATGTTCATGGGGATGTTCTGTAACCAGATCCTTTTTGCTCAGGCACTGAAATTTACTGTTCCCAGCCACCCTCCGATGATCTACGCTTTAACACCTATTGTCATCATTTTAATCGACATTATCCGTAAGGCCAAGATCGCTTCCAAGCAAATTGTCATTGCTTCCATATTGAGTTTAATTGGAGTCGGCATTGTACTGGGGAAAAATATTCTGATCTTTAATTCAGAGATATTGCTCGGTGATGGTCTTATCTTTCTTGCTATGATCTGCTGGGCTGTTTACACCGCCTTTTCTAAACCTTTCGTTCATAAATATGGCGCCCTGCAATTATCGTTCATGTTAATCATCGGGGCAGCACTTTTATATGCACCCTGGGGAGTATATCGCTTTATTCAAGCTGATCTTCAAATTGTGACGTGGAAAGGTTGGCTGAGTATTGCTTATTTGGGTGTTTTTAGCAGCGGCATGGTATATCTTAATTATTTTGCTATCCTTAAACGGATCGAACCCACTCAAACAGGTTTGATCATCTCCACTCATCCCCCGGCAACGATCATTATTTCCATTCTCTTTGGATATGAGGTTTTCCAATGGAATGTAATTGCCGGAACAACTTTGATCATTATTGCATTGTGGATAGCACAGAAGAAAATGAAAGAACCGATCAATCTGCCGGAAATGTAAAGACGTGAGACGTGAGACGTGAGACGTGAGACCCCCCTTCGCTGAAGCTACGGAGGGCAGGCGTGAGACGAAAATTCAAAATCTTACTCAACATCACAAATAATATTTGATGTCATTTCGACCGAAACGAAGTGTAATGCCGTGCCATCCGAGGCTTTAGCGAAGATG
>DAOVOB010000253.1 GCA_030629925.1 Fidelibacterota bacterium | reverse complement strand
TCAATCCGTGGATTGAAGATGATCAGATTGATGAGGTAATCAGGCAGGTCACAGTTCCATCCGGTACTGGACTTGTCCAAGTGAATCAAGAGATGTTGCAATTACTTCTGGAGAACACTTCAGTATCGGAAAACAGAAAAACAGGCGATCATAGTCCAACTGTCCGGTTCATTGATTACGATAATCCGGGCAACAATTCATTCATAGCGATATCACAGTTCAAACTCACCATTCCGGGCACCGAGCACCATATAATTCCAGATATTATATTTCATCACCATTAAAGAATCCCCGAGGATATCCATCAAGCACCTGCCAATACAGGTCTTTACGAGGAGGAAGTTACAGAGATAACAGTTTCGATCTTCGGAATGCAAGAAGACATCACAAAAGTGCAACATTAGATGATGATCGCGAGAACGGTTTCAGGGTTTGCCGAAATGGTGATTGAAGAAGAATGGAGCATAAATGTGCCTTTTAATCAAAGAACTCTCATACAGCCATTTTTCAGTGGCTATTCTAATGCATAAAAAAACTCCCCATTTCTGAGGAGTTTTAGTACCGAAGACCGGACTTGAACCGGTACGATCAATAAAGATCGAGGGATTTTAAGTCCCTTGTGTCTGCCAATTCCACCACTTCGGCATTATGTTTGGAGGCGACGACCGGATTTGAACCGGTGGATAAAGGTTTTGCAGACCTCTGCCTTACCACTTGGCTACGTCGCCATTACAATTAGCCCGTAAATATATAAAAAATATGAATAAAAACAATAATATAAAGTTGATTTGTTGAGATCAAGATTAAAATTAAGATCAAGGCAAAGGTCGAGGTCAAGATAAAGATATAGGATTCCTGCTTACGTCTCACGACTTACGATTAACGAACGAGTTACACGTCACGAATCACGAGTCACATCCATTCACTGTTTACTATTTACTGTTTACCTCTTTTTATGTATATTGTTTCCTGATAAAGAAAGGTAATATACGCCCATGTCTAATCTCAAATTTCTCTCTCCCGCCCAGGTTCGCAATATCGCGAACGAATTCGGAAATCCTATTTATGTCTATAGTGAAAATAAACTCAAACGATCAGCTCAAGAAGCATTGAATTTTCCCAATGCTTTTGGTTTGCGTGTCCGCTATGCCATGAAAGCCAATTCTACAGCGGAGATCATTAAATTATTTAATTCAATGAATGTTCATTTTGATGCGTCTTCCTCTTATGAGGTCAAACGATTGCTGATGATCGGGATCGAACCGGACAAGATTCAATTGACAGCTCAGGAATTAGCTCCGGATCTTAAAGAATTGGTTGAAAAAGGAGTTCTTTTTAACGCCTGCTCCTTAAGACAATTGGAAACATACGGTAAATTATTTCCGGGAAAACGAGTCTGCGTCCGCATCAATCCGGGTATCGGCAGTGGTCACGCAAATCGCGTTAATGTCGGTGGTCCTGCTTCATCTTTCGGGATATGGTATGATTATTTCGATAAGATCAAAGCGATCGCTGAAAAATATGATCTTATTATTGATACACTTCATACACATATCGGCTCGGGTTCCGATCCGGCTGTATGGGAAAAGGTCACAAAAATGAACCTTAATGCTGTTAAGGCCTTCCCGAATATAACGACCTTGAACATGGGTGGAGGTTTCAAGATCGCTCGCCTGCCTGAAGAAAAAACAACTGACTTACAGGAGATTGGCTCAAAAGTAAAAACATACTTTGAAGCTTTTTATAAAGAGACAGGACGAGAGATCAAACTCGAGATCGAGCCGGGCACCTATCTTGTTGCTGCAAACGGCGCATTGATCGCTGAGATCGATGATATAGTTGATACAGGTAAAGACGGCTATACATTTTTGAAGACCAATACAGGGATGAGCGATATTTTACGACCAACTCTTTATGGTGTTCAGCATGAAATGAACTTGGTTCCTCGTGAAAATGAGTTGCCTATTGAAACTGAAGATGTCGTTATCGTTGGGCATGCCTGTGAAAGCGGTGACATTCTTACCCCTACTCTTGGTGATTCCGAAGGTGTTGCCACTATCCCTCTGCCAAAAGCAAATATCGGTGACTATCTCGTCATTGAAGATGCGGGCGCCTATTGTTCATCTATGAGTGCGATCAATTACAATTCTTTTCCACAGGTAGCTGAAGTACTTATCAGAGAAAATGGGGATTTTGTCCTTATTCGTAAACGCCAGACTATGGAACAGATGATAGAAAATGAGTTGTGAATGGTGAGCGGTAAGTGGTGAGTACCTACTACCTACTACCTACTCATTTACTTGCCTCTTGAATCTTGAAATATTTTATTGTCATCTCGACCTCTTCTACGCCAAGGCTACGAAGAGCAGGCGAAACGGAGAACAAGCTCCACTTGGCCTGACGGGCGAAGTTCGATCCTAGCGAACGAAGACTGTTCGAAATGACATAATCGATTGGAGCTATTTTGCAAATCAAGCCATCCACCTTATACATCGTCGCAACTCCTATCGGCAATCTTGAAGATGTCACCTACCGTGCAATTCAAGTCCTAAAAGATGTAGATGCCAT
>DAOVOB010000215.1 GCA_030629925.1 Fidelibacterota bacterium | reverse complement strand
GTGTTTTCAGCATGTGTAAAACTCAACCAATCACCGGAAATTTTTATGTCTTGCCAGGAGTAATAATCTTCCATGGGGAGATTCGTCCGTATCCAGTTTTTACTCCATACATCCAAGCCGATCAGGGCAACAAAAAGCACAACGCAAACGATCAGTAGAATTATTTTTTGCTTTTTGTTCATTTGTTTTCAATCTTCTTTGCTTTGATTTGAAAATACCAACGTAAGATAGTAGGCAATAGTGTAAGGCTTAAGAACATAGACATGACCATTGCCACCCACATCATGATAGCGATATCTCTATGCACAACAAGAGGTGTAAAGAATAGGACGCTCATGCCGATCGCTAAACCAAGAGCGTTTGATATAATGGGTCTTGCCGCATAATCGAAACCTTTGTCTACAGATTTAAGATTCAACGAAATAGAGGTCAGATGAATTGCATAATCCACATTTATTCCCATGGTAATACTAAAGATCAATGCGGAGATCACAGTTAAAGAAACTCCTGATAGACCAAGAAAACCATAAAGGAACCAAGACGTAATAATGACCGGTATCAAAGAAAAGATCGAAGGACGAAGTCTTCTGAATGTGGTCAACAAAAGAATGAACATGACAATGATCGATACGAACAAGGTGTTTTTTAGGTTTTTAATCATCCCTTGATTCAGGTCTTCCATGATATAGGACATTCCCGTTATATCAACTTGTGCACTTTCAGTGGGAATACTTCCAACAATTTTCTGTAGCTGTGACAATGTAGTAGTCGAAATATTTTTTGGAAGCACCGTGATCTTGATCGCCTCCTCATTCAGATTGATCATATGATTCAAGGGCATATTGTTTTGACCGAGAAAATCTTCAAGAATGGCACGTTCCGGTGAAAAATAACGCATCATGCGCATACCGGGTTGGTCCATTATACCATCAAGGATCTCATAGGGAGATATGACACCGCCAAATTGACGCAAACTATCAGTCAGGATCGCAATATTTGCTTTAAGTTCGGCATCCAGGATATCACTATCATGTTGAACGAACATATACAGGGGCATACTACCGCCATACACATCTGTAATAGCAGTAGCATTTTGGGTTACATCTGTTGATTTTTTAAATAATGAAAGCTGGTTGAAGTCTGTTTTAACATTTCTAAAACCAAAGAAAGCAGTACCAATAGCTAATATAGCGATAACGATAGACGGCCATCCCCAAAATTTCTTAAAGCTTTTGCCTGTGAATTTTGGCGGGCGAACATCTTCTTTTTTAAAGTCCACGAAATTGATCAGGAGCAATGGAAGAACAAACCAGGTGGCTATACCTGCAAAAGCAATTCCTGTCGATGATAAAAACGCAAGTTCCCGAACAGCATCGGTGTCCATAACTAGAAGTGAAAGAAATCCTCCTGCAGAAGTCACGGTCGTAATAACTATGGGTATTCCTACAAAATGTAAAGTTCTGGCAGTTGCATCTTTTCTGTTTTGCCCTTTAGCGCGGGATTCAAGAAAATGTGATACAAAATGAAGGCCATCCGCGGAACCGATCACCACAGTAAAAATAGGCGCCATTGATGTGATGATAGAGACATCTTCTCCTATCCATCCCGTGAGTCCCATTAGCCACGCTGCTCCGACCAAGGCGGGGATAACGGTGATGAACGTTGCTTTCCATGATCTCAATTGGAACCTGAATACTAAGATTACAAGTGCAACGGCCAATAATGTGAGCCATGATGAGAGCGAAGCGACAATATCAACAATTCTTTTTTGAATGTACGCTGTACCGCTTATGTTATATGGGATCTCTGTTCCATCAAGTATTTTTTCTATTCCCTGGATAGCTTTTCGACTAATATTGCTATCGGCAAAAAGAGATAAAAATATTTTCCATTCACCCTTATGAAATTTTGCAGAAGCAAGATCTTCTACAAGATTCATTTCTATGAATTCATGATTCATTACAGGAGAGGTGATGTAAGCGATACAAGGTAATGATGCAAGTGTGTCATGTAGCTCAATAACTGAATTCCGGATTTCTGCGTCAAGCGTATCTTTACCGGTATTTAACATGACGATCAATTCATCTTCATTTTCAAAGATCATGTTCATTTCGTCAAAAGAGGTTTTAGACGGAGAATGGTTTGGCATGAATACAAGCAAATTCGAATCAGACGTAAGTCTTGTTATACCAACGGTTGCAAGTGCTAATAAGAAAATGAATATAATAAGATAAGGAAATTTCCTTTTTTCCATCAAATTCGTAAAACGATTATATCTAATGTTCATATGACTATTTATTCTCTTTTTCGTACATGTTTATTAGGTGATCGTCCATCAAATGATAGCACTTATCCAGTAAATCGTTGCGTTCTTCATAAGTATATTCACTGGTATCAATTTCAGGAAGGATATCAATTTCAATATCACTTCGGTGAAAGGATTTACTGTCGGGAGGCAGCATTTCGCGATTGCCTTTCATGACAACGGGTAAAATTGGCATATCATTTTGAATGGCCATAACGAAAGCTCCCGGACGGAATTTGCCCAGAAGTGTGTCCTTAAAACGACTTCCTTCAGGGAACACCATCAAGGAGAGTTTTTCCTTTTTCAGGATCTCAAATTTTTTGTTTAAATGCTCAATGGATCGGCCTTTGTTCTTGGTGTCAACAAATATGAATCCCGAACGATCCATAGCTCCACCAATAAAAGGTGATTTTCTTAATTCTTCTTTTGCCACTATGCGCATGTTTATTGGCAATCTTCCCAAAAGATAAAAAACATCTATACTACTTTCGTGGTTGGCTATAACAATATAGGGTTTATCCGGCACAATATTTTCTAATCCCTTGATCGTTAATTTACCGGGTGCCACCCATGTGCCCCATTTGGCCCAGGCTTTGATCATCTTGTTGTAAAAAGACATTCGCCTGATAAACGGTGAAAGCAAAACAATAGAACCTGCGATAAAAATGTTTCCAAGATAGAGCAGGAAATAGATCAAAATATTTTGTGTAAAATTAACTTTTTTCATGGTCAGATTTCGATTTTGCCCGTGCCCATGTAGGGTTGCAAAACTTTTGGGATCAGGAGAGTACCATCCGCTTGCTGGTAATTCTCAATGATCGCGATCATCAGGCGAGGAGTTGCCACACCGGAACCATTAAGT